>VGJF01000014.1 GCA_016867585.1 Candidatus Aminicenantota bacterium
CCGAGGATCTTCCCCACGGCGAGCGCCCCCTGGCCCTTCCGGGCGGCGGCGACGCAGGCGGCGATCTCGGGAAGAGAGGTCCCGAAGGCCACGAGGGTCAGGGCGATGACGCTTTCCGGCACTCCGGCCGACCGGGCGATCGTCGTCGCCGAAGTGACGACCATCCCGCCGGAGACGACGAGGCAGGCCACTCCCAGGATGAACATGGCCCCCGTCTTGAGAAAGGAGATCTCTTTCGCTTTTTCGATGGCCTCAAGGTCCAGGGCTCCCGCGTACCGGCCTCGCTTGTGCTGGGAATAGATGTAGGTCGTGTAGGCGAAAAACAGCGCCACCAGGACGGCCCCCTCCCATCTCCGCAGCGACCCGGTCGACAGAACGAACAGAAAGCAGAGCCCTTGGACGGTCAGCAAAAAGAGGCCGGTCGTCCGAAGGATATGGGGAATGATCAGGATCGGGCTTGCCGCCGCCAGCCCCGCCAAGCCCAAGGCGATGGTGTCGTCCACGATCACGGAGCCGATGGCGTTGCCCAGAGCCATCTCGGGATTGCCCCGGAGGGCGGAGCTCAGGGAGACGGACAGTTCGGGAGCGGTCGTCGCCAGCGACACGAGAAAGACGCCGATGATGAGTTTCGGAACCTTGAGCTTGTCCGCGAGGCCGACCGCGCCGTCGACGAAGATATCCGCGCTCTTGGCCAAGACGAAAAAAGCCGCGGCCAATACCGCCCAGGCGACGGCGACATCCCCCCGGATGATCTCACGCAGGGCGTTCAGGGCGTCTCTCCCTCAAGCCCGGCGGTGCGTCGACTTCATTTTCCCCGGATTCTCCGTCCCCTGTCGTTCCTTTTCCGTTTTCATTTTCCGCCGATGATAGCCTCTTTCATGGAAACCTGTCAAACCGCGGCGTGGTCCGATCGGCCGCAAAGACGAGCATAAGGAGGAGCGGCAACCGCTCTCCGGCTTATCTTTCAAGATAGATGTCCGCGACCTGGAGGGCGAGGGCGGCGGCGTCGAGGTCGGAACGGTTGGCCAGGACGATGACCGTCAGCCGGTCGTCGGGAAAGCGCTGGACCGCCGTCCGGAAGCCGATCGTCTCTCCGTAATGCCACATCCGGGCGCGGTCTTTCCAGGGACTCAGGAACCACCCGAATCCGTAAGCGTGGGGCATCCCGTCAGGGCCGACAACCGGAGCGGCGGGCGTTTCGGCGGGAGTCAGGGCGGGCTTCATCTCGACTTCGCCGAGGAGGGTGCCCAGCCGAAGGGCTTCGTCCCAGCGGGCCAGGTCCTCGAGCGAGGAATAGATGCCGCCGTCACCCAGGGTGGCCGAGGTCGGGCTCTGGTCCGTCTCCCGCCAGACATCGCCCCGGCGGCCGTGGCCGTAGGCCCGGTCAGGGACCTCGTTTTTCCCGCGCTCATAGGCGACGGTCCGGTCCATGTGGAGAGGGGCGAAAATGCGTTCCCGAAGGAAGCGTCCAAACGGCAGGCCCGAGGCTTTTTCGACGACGAGGCCGAGGAGGACGTAGCCCGAATTGCTGTATTTCCCCCGCGTCCCCGGGGGGAAGAGAGGGGCGCTCGTACGCTTCAGGAGATCGAGTGCCCCGGCGTCCTGGATCTGGAGCTTTTCGACCGGCATAGCGGGATCGGCCTTCGGCATGAGGTCCTCGTAATCCGGAAGGCCCGAAGTGTGTTGGAGAAGCCGGCGGATGGTGATCTCGCGGCCGTACGGCGGGAAATCGGGAAAGAGGTCGGTCAGGCGCGTTTCGTAGCTCACCCGGCCGTCGCGGACAAGGAGCATGACCGCCGCCGCGGTGAACGGCTTCGAGACCGAAGCCAGGCGGAAATTCGTCCGGGAGCCGACCGGGCGCAAGGTCCGCAACTCGGCAACTCCATAACCGCGCTCGAAGACGACCCGGCCGTCCTTGACCGCGAGAACGGCCGCTCCCGGCTCCCCGACGGAAATGAGCCGGGAAAACACGCCCTCGACTCGCTTTGCCCGGGGGTTCCCGGACTCGGCGGGCCCTTGCCGGGGAAGCCAGACGGCCATCTCGCCGGGACCGCGGTGGGCCCAGGCGTAATAGGGAATCAAGGTCAGCTCCCGTCCGGCGCGGTCGGCCGTCCCTTTGCCCTTAATGACCACGACGCCGCCAAGAAGGTCAGGCCGCCATTCAGGCAGGAGAGCCGTATTGTCGGGAAGGTCGAGGTTCAGCGCCCGTCCCCCGTTGTCGGGCCACTCCGCGCAGTAGACCAGGGGGCCGCGCTCGACGGCGACTTTTCCGGCGTCGTCCTTGACGGCCTCATGGGCCCCGACCCGGCGGGGATCCATGGGGAAGATGATTTCGACCGTATCGCCCCCGCGCCACCGGCGGCGGAATCGGGCGAAGCCTTTGTCCCAGTTCATGTCGGCCCGCTTGCCGTTGATCCGGATTTCGACCTTGGCGTCTCCCCGCTCGAGATAATGATAGAGGTCGGTCGGGACGGGACGGTTCCGGGCCCAGCCGGGGACGCGGACGTGGACGGCGAACTCGCCCGGCGCCTCGGATTGGAGGGTGAGCTTGACCGCGCCCTCCCAGGGATAACGGGTCTCCTGGGTGACCGTGACGGCCCTCCCGGCCAAATCTACCTTGGCCGTCCCGGCGGCGAAAAGGTTGACGTAAAGGATGTCGCCCTTTACCGCGAAGACATACCCCGGCAGCGACGGGAGAAAGCGGGCGATGTTCCCCGGGCAGCAGGCGGTCTCGAAAAACGGCAACCGGCCGATCTCGTCCTGGTTGAACTTGAACCTCCCGTCCGATTCCAGGGGATTGGCGTAGAAGAAAGAATTCCCCTCGAGCGATACGCCGGCCAGGACGCCGTTGTAAACAACCCGCTCCAGGACGTCGAGGTAGTGGGCGTCGCCGGTCAGGAGGAACATCCGGTGGTTCCAAAAGGCCATGCCGATCGAGGCGCAGGTCTCCAGATAGCCGGTCAGGTTGGGAAGCTCATAGGCCGGGCCGAAACGCTCGCGGTCGTGGCCCGAGCCGATGCCGCCGGTGAGATACATCTTCTTCCCGACGACGTTCTCCCACAGGCGGCGGGAGGCTTCGAGGTAGGCCGGGTCGCCGAAGAGGGCCGCGACGTCGGTCATCCCCGAAGCCATGTAGGTCACCCGGACGGCGTGGCCGACGGCCTCGTCCTGCTCGAGGACGGGCCTATGGGCCTGGATCTGCTCGGGCTCGTTGTAAATGGCGAGGCGGTTGCCCGGCGGATATTGGGTCAGCTTGATGTCCGGGCCGCGCTGGTCGAGGAAAAATTTCGCCAGCGAGAGATATTTTTCGTTTCCCGTCGCCCAATAAAGCTTGACCAGGGCGAGCTCGACCTCCTGATGGCCGGGGAAGCCGCGCCGCTGCCCCGGGCGCGAACCGAACACGGCGGCGACGAGGTCGGCGTTGCGGACGGCGACGTCGAGGAGCGTCCGCTTTCCCGTCGCCATAAAATGGGCCACGGCCGCTTCGTATATGTGGCCGGCGTTGTAGAGCTCATGGCTGACGGCAAGCTCGGACCAGCGTTCGGGCCCGATCCCGGGCTGGGGGCGGGAGGGATCGGCCGTCCGGGGAGTGAAAAGATAGCCGTCCGGCTCCTGGGCGGCGGCGATTTTGGCGATGACGCCGTCGAGATAGGCCTCGAGGGCCGGGTCGGGATGGACCATGAGGGAGTAAGCCGATCCTTCGAGGGGCTTGTAGACGTCGGTATCGTTGTAGCGCTCGCCCCCGTATTTTCCCTCGATGAGCTTTCCGGCGACGGCGAAATTGTCGATCCGGCCGGTCTCCTCGTTCTTCTTCCAGAGGAAGGGGATCGTCACCGTCCGGTTCGTTTCGATGCGCGGGAGCCAGAAGGCGTCCGTCAGGCGGACATCGGTGAACGGCACGGGGGTGACCGGATAATCTTTTTTTTCCGCGGCGGGAGCGAGGCCGGTGAGGAGGAGGCAAGACACGCCAACGATGGTCCTTAGCCTCATATCCAATCTCCAAGAACGGCAAAAACGGTTATAAAACGGTGACAGCAACCCTGTTTACCCTATTTCTTGGCCAATAGGATTGCTGTCGCCCTTTTACGGTTTCGTGTCTTCCACATTACGCCGCAAAGAAATCGGTGAATAGTGGACCTGTCCCCCTATTTTATCACGGTCGGGACGGAGCCGACGGTCCAGCCCTGCCGGTAGCGGATGACGGCCTTTTTGGTCAGGGTTTTTCCGCCGACCTCGAGAGTCACGACATACTCGCCGGGGTCGACCACCGCTCCGCCGCCCGTCCCGAATCCCCTCACCGCCGGCTGGCCGGGCCGCTGTTCCCGCATCCCCCAAAGGACAGCGTTGAGCCCGGCCTCGGCCGGCCCCTTGAGTTCGGCCAACACCTTGCCGTAGAGGTCGGCGATCTTCACCGCGACCGGCCCGGCGCCTTTGGCCTTGAGATAGTAATTGACGACGACGGCATTGGGCTCGTTGGGGGTGAAGAGGTGGCTGTCGCCGAGGAGCTGATAATTCCCGATGCCACCGTAGAAGCGCTGCGTTCGCGGTTCGATGTCGAACAGATGAACGTCGGCCGCCAGCGTCGCCTCGGTCATCTCCTGCAAGGGCGTGATGTCGGTCACCCACACGCCCCGGCCGTATGTCGCCGCGACCAAATCGTTCTCCCGGGGATGGATGACGAGGTCGGTCACCTTGACCCAGGGCATGTTGTTCTTGAAGGGATGCCACGTTTTCCCGCCGTCGAGCGTCGCGTACAGGCCCCATTCCGTTCCGGCGAAAAGGAGAGCCGCGTTTTTCCGGTCCTGGATGACGACGTTGATCGGCTTGTCACCGGGGAGATTCCCCATGACCGGCGTCCATGTCTCCCCGTAATCGGTCGTCTTAAAAAGATACGGCTTGTACTCGTCAAAACGCCAGCCCGTCTTGGCGACAAAGCACGTCCCGGCCTCATGGAACGAGGGGAAAACCCGGCTGACCCAATAATTCGCCGGGCCGCCCGCCGCGGCGACTCTCGCCGTCCGGTCGAGCCAATTCGCCCCCCCGTCCTTGGTCACGCAGACCTTGCCGTCGTCCGACCCCGTCCAGATGACTCCCGGCCGGACCGGCGACTCGGCCAGCGTCGTCAGGGTGCAGTAGGAGATGTGCCCTTCGCCGTGCTGCTTGGCGTCCTCGTTCGTCGTCAGGTCGGGGCTGATCTCCTGCCAATGGTCTCCCCGGTCGAGGGACCGGAAGACGACCTGGGCCCCGACATAGACGATCCCCGGGTTGTGGGGCGAAAGGGCGATCGGCGGCGTCCAATTGAACCGCAAAGGCGGTTGCCCGGCTGTTCTCGCCGGCCGGATGGGCGTCTGGACGCCGGTTTTTTGGTCGAGGCGCCACATTGCCCCCATCTCCCGGTTGTTGTACAGCCACCGGCTGTCGGTCGGGTCGACGCAGTTGTACATCCCGTCGCCCCCTCCGACCGTCACCCAATCGCTCAGGGAAATCTCGCCCGCCCAGCCGTTGGACGGTCCCTTCCACGAGTCGTGGTCCTGGAGGCCGCCGTAGATGTTGTAGGGGTCTTCCATGTCCACGCCGACGGCATAGAATTCCGTCAGAGGGATGTTGTAGGCATGGTGCGAGGTCTTTCCCCGGTCATAGGAGATGTTGACGCCGCCGTCCGAGCCGAAGATGAGGCGGTTCGAATCCTGGGGGTCGACCCACATGCATCGCCAGTCGCCGAAGGCCCTGGGCATGACCCCGTCCGACGGCCAGCTCAAGCCTTTCCAGGTCTTGCCGCCGTCGTTCGTCGAAGCCAAGGACTGCCCGGTGATGTAGACCGTCTCGGGGCTGTTTGGGTCGAGGCGGAGCTGGTTGAACGAATAGGGGGCCTTGTTCAGGGCGGCTTCGTAGCCGGCGTTGACCTTGCGCCAGCCCCGTCCGCCGTCGTCGGTCCGGTAGACCTCGTTGCCGGCCGTCCGGGCCGGAGGGGCGCCTCCCCTTTTCTTGTCGAGATCGACTTCCTGGGCCGTCGGCTCCCGCCTGTTCCCATTCTCGACGACGGCGTATAGGATATCGGGATTCTTTTGATAGACGTCGAGGCCGATCCGGCCGATTTTCCCCGTCGGCAGGCCCCCGCCGAGCCGCGTCCACTTCGTCCCGCCGTCGGTCGTCTTGTAGATCGCGCTCTCCGGGCCGCCGAGCTCATAATGCCAGGGAAGGCGGACCTTGTCGTACATCGCCGCGTAAAGCGTCTCGGGCGAGGACAGGACGAGGACGAGGTCCACGGCCCCGACTTTGTCGTTGACGTAGAGGACTTTCCGCCAGGTCATGCCGCCGTCTTCGGTCTTGAAGACGCCGCGCTCGGCGTTGGCGGAGAAGAGCCGGCCCATCGACGCGACATAGACGACGTCGGGGTTTTTCGGGTGAATCTGGATCCGGGCGATGTGGTGCGAATCGGGAAGGCCCATGTGCGTCCAGGTCTTCCCGGCGTCCGTCGACTTCCAAATCCCGTCGCCCGAACTCGAGGAGCGGGCGCAGTACGGCTCGCCCGTCCCGACCCAGACGATGTTCGCATCCGACGGGGCGAGGACGACGTCGCCGATCGAAAGCTTGGGCTGGTCGTCGAAGACGGGCTCGAACGTCGTCCCGGCGTTCATCGTCTTCCAAACGCCGCCGTTCCGCGTCCCGACATAGAACGTGTAAAGATGGTCCCGGAGAGGGGCGTCGGGGACGGCAATGGCCGTCACCCATGAGCCGGCCCGGAAAGGGCCGAGATTCCGGAATCGAAAACTGTCGAGGACGTCGCCTGCTGAGAGGCTTTGGGCCTCGGCGACGGCGGCGATAAGGATTAAAACCGCGAAGATGAGGAATAAAAAGCGTCCTTGCCTCATGATGCCTCCTTGCGTCGGGTCTGATATGTTATATATCATAAACTCCGGTCCGGAGAAACGAAAAATCCGGCCTCGGCGAAAGGGCAAGGCCTTTATTGACTTCGGCCGGCGATTCCGATATAAAACCGGAAGGAATCCACCTGGGAGGATGACGCGATGTTCACCGTCAAACATATGCTCGACGAGAAAGGGTCTCAAGTCTGGACGATATCCCCGGAGGCCAAAGTCATCGACGCCCTCAAACTCATGGCCGACAAAGGCGTCGGCGCGCTCATCGTTGTTTACAAGGACCAGGTCGTCGGCATCCTCTCGGAGCGCGACTACGCCCGGAAGGTCGTCCTGAAAGGGAAATCCTCCCTGGACACCCCGGCCAAGGAGATCATGACGCTCCAGGTCTACTGCGTCCAGCCGGAATCCACGGCCGAAGAATGCATGGCCCTCATGACCCAGCGGCGGATCCGCCATCTGCCGGTCATCGACAAGGGCAAGCTGGCCGGCCTCGTCTCGATCGGCGACGTCGTGAAGTCTCTCATATCGGCCCAGAAGATCACGATCGAGCACCTCCAGAACTACATCATGGGCAAGTATCTCTGAGAACCGCCGGCCAGTTTTCGAGAATCCCTCTCGCGGCGGCGACGATCTCCGGCAGGGCGCCGCGCATCTCGGCCGTCAAGCCCTCCCCCAGTCGATAGAGGTTCTTCGCCTCGACGGCGATGATCTTTATCCTTTCCGGCATCCTGAGTCCGAGGCCTCGGCCGATGGCCAGCGTCTGGGGGATCGAAACGTAATGGGGCGAAGGTCCGGGAACATCCCGGAGGTCTTCCGCGCCGAGGACCCGGATCCGGCCGGTCGCGGGATCCGGCCGCCGGACCGTATCGATGACCACCAAGGCATCGAATCCGGCCACGACGTCGAGAAGGGCCAGGCCGGTGAGGGGACAGGCTTCGAACTCCACCGCCCAATTCGTCCCCTTCGCGAAGGCGGCCTCGGCCCACTCTCTTTCCAGCATTCGGACCGCCTCGAGTCCGACGCCGTCGTCGCCGTAGAAGTCGTTCCCCAGGCCGAGGACGAGGATCCTCATCCCGGGGAATCCGCCGGCGGCAAGGGATCGGAGCCCGCTTTGGGCAGCCGGACCGTGAAGACGGTCCCCTCCCCCGGCACGCTCGAGACGTCGATCCGGCCGCCGTGGGCCTCGACGATCTTCTTGGCGATGGCCAGGCCGAGCCCCGAACCTTTCGTTTTCGTCCCCTCCCCCCGGGACACGCGGTAAAACTGGTCGAAGATGAAGGGCATGTGCTCCGCCGCGATTCCGATTCCCGTGTCGCTCACCTCGACCTTGACGTACCCTTCCTCCTCGCCGACGCGCGCCTCGACCCGGCCGCCGGGCTTGTTGTAGACGACGGCGTTGTGGAGGATGTTCGCCAAGACCTGCTCGAGCGAGGCTTCGTCGCCCAAGACGGTCACGGGCTGTTCCGGCCGGTCGACCCAGGCGAGAACGGCGCCATGCTCGGCGGAGAGGGGTGACAGAAACTCGAGGAGCTTGTCGATGACGGCCCTCACGTCGACCAGTTTGAGCTTCCGGACAAGGCCGCCCTGATCGATCCGGGCGAGGTCGAGCCAATCGTTGATGAGGCCCATCAGGCCGGCGAGACGCTCGCCGGCCCGCTGGATCATCTCCCTGGGCTTTTCCTCCAAAGGCCCGGCCATCCCGGCCAGGAGAACCTCGAAATACTGCTGGACGGCGACGAGGGGGCTGCGGAGCTGGTGGGAGACGAGGGTGATGACGTTGTCCTCGAGAAGCTTTTTTTCGCGCCGCAGGGCTTCGGCCTCGAGAGCGAGATGCCTGCGCTCCAGGGCTCGGGCGATGATGAGCCGGAGTTCGTCCGGGGTGAACGGCTTGGGAAGGAAGTCATAAGCTCCCCTCTTCATGGCTTCGACGGCGGCGTCCACGGTCGCGTAGCCGGTGATGACGACGGTCACGATTCTGGGATCGAGGAGCCGGACTTCGTCCAAGACCTCGAGGCCGCCGATCCCCGGCATCTTGAGGTCGACGATGACCGCGTCCGGCCGGCTCTCCCGGACAAGGCGGAGGCCGCTCTCTCCGTCCGCGGCCGCCTCGACTCGGCAGCCCATCTTCGCCAGAATCTGGGCGCAGGAATCCCGCATGGATTCCTCGTCGTCGACGACCAGGACGTAAGGCGCGGCGGCCATTCTATTTCGCCAGAAATCTCTCGACCCGGGCCAGGAGGTCCTCCGGCTTGACCGGCTTGTCGAGATAGTCGTCCGGGGCGCTCAAGCCCTCCCCCCCTTCGCCGAACCCGAACCGGGCCCCGGCGATGTCCTTGACCGCCGAAACGAAGAGGATCGGCGTTTCCCGGGCGGCCGCGAACTCCTCGGAGGTCTTGACGGCGTGGCAGAGGGCGTAGCCGTCGAACAGGCTGTCCATCATGATGTCGAGGAGGACGAGGTCGGGCCGATCGGCGAGAAGCCGGGCCTTCCCTTCTTCGGGGCCCGAAGCGGCGATGACCTTGTGCCCGGCCGAGGCCAGAATGGCCGTCACGGCGAGGCGAAAATCCGGGTCGTCGTCGATGACGAGGATCGTGGCCGGCGTCTTGGTCATGATGATTCCCTCCTCTCCAGGCCGTATTTTTTGATCTTGGCCCAGAGCGTTTTCCGGTCTATCCCGAGGATGGCGGCCGTCCGGCCCTTGTTCCCGTTCTGGTCGCGGAGGACGGCCTGGATGTATTCTTTCTCGAGCTCATCGAGGGGCCTGAACTGGCCGCCCGCCCAGGCCAAGGCCGGGATCCCCAGGCTGATGCCGTGGCTCATGAGATCCTCGATCTCGATCCGGCCCCCCTTGGCCAGGACGACGGCCCGCTCGATCGTGTTGTCCAGCTCCCGGATGTTGCCCGGCCAATCGTACTCGGCCAAAACGATCATCGCCCGGGTCGAGACCGAGGCCACGGCTTTTCCGGCCTTGGCGGAGTGCATCTTGAGAAAATGCTCGACGAGCGGGGGGATGTCCTCCTTGCGCTCCCGGAGCGGCGGGAGATGGATCGGGACGACATTGAGCCGGTTGAACAGGTCGTCTCGGAAGGCCCCCCGGCTCACGGCCTGGGACAAGTTGACGCTCGAGGCGGCGATGAGGCGGACATCGGCCGAGATGGGGCGGGCGCTACCCGCCCGGAAGACCTCACCCGTTTCGAGAAACCGGAGGAGGTCGTTCTGGAGACGGGAAGAGAGCCGGGAGACTTCCTTGATGAGGAGCGTCCCCCCATCGGCCAGCTCGAAACGGCCGTGGCGCCCCTCGGGCGGACCGAACCCGCTCTCGGGGGCATAACCGAAGAGCTCCCCCCCGAGCCCCGGCTCGTCCAGGCCGCCGCAGTCCAGGACGACGAAGGGCGCCTCGCGGCGGCGGCTTCGAGCGTGGATTTCGCGGGCGACGAGGTCCTTGCCCGTCCCGCTTTCGCCGCTGATGAGGACGGCGGAATCGGTCGGCCCGGCCCGGGCGATGCGGTCGATGACGCCCCGCAGGGATTTCCCGGCCCCGATGATCGGCTCGAATTCCCGGGACGGCCGCATCTCGCGCCGGAGACGGATGTTCTCCAGCCGCAAGGTCCTGTTGTCGGCGGCTTTCCGGGCCGCGACCCGGAGCTCGTCGGGAGAGAAGGGCTTGGACAGATAGTCGAACGCGCCCTGTTTGACGGCCTCGACGGCGGACTCGATCGAGGCGTATCCGGTGATGATGACGACGGGCGTCTCCGGACTCGCCTCCTTCATCCGCCGGAGGACGGCGAGTCCGTCCATGTCGGGGAGACGGAGGTCGAGAAGAACGAGGCTGAAGACGCCGTCGCCGAAGACGGCCAAGCCTTCGCTCCCCGAGGCCGCGGTCTTAACCGCGAATCCTTCCCGGGTCAGGACCTGGCTCACGGAGTCCCGGAGGGTTTCCTCGTCGTCGACGACGAGGACGGGACAGGTCCGGATCACGCCGCTCTCCCTTGAAGCGGCAACCGGACGGTGAAGACCGCTCCCTGCCCGGCCTCGCTCCGGAAATCGATCGAGCCGCTATGCTTGCGGACGATCCCGTAGCTGATGGCCAGGCCGAGGCCCGTGCCCTTGCCGACCTCCTTCGTCGTGAAGAAAGGCTCGAAGAGGCGGGGTTTGTCCTCCTCGCTGATCCCGTGTCCCGTATCGCCGATTTCGATGACGATTTCCGTCCGGGCGGGGTTGAGGAAGGCCCGAAGGGACAGCGTCCCGTGGCCGTTCATGGCCTCGGCGGCGTTCAGAATGAGGTTCATGAAGACCTGCTGGAGCTGGGCTCCGTCGCCGACCAGACGGGGAAGGTCCGGCCTGAAGTCCTTCTCGACGCGGATGTTCTGGAAGAGGGCCTGCCGTTCGGTGAAGGCCAGGCATTTCTTCAAGACGTCGACGACGTCGGTCGGGGCCATCTCGGGATCCTTGGGACGGGCGAAATCCAGCAGGCCCTTAACGATGTCCCGGCAGCGGGTCGTTTCCTTGACGATTTTCTTGAGGTTCTCGTGATGGGGGCGATGGGGGGGCGTATCTTCGAGGACGAGATGGCTATAGATGAGGATCCCTCCCAGGGGGTTGTTGATCTCGTGGGCGATACCGGCGGCGAGTTTGCCGATCGAGGCCAGCTTTTCGGATTGAACGAGATGGTCCTGGATCTCGCGCAGCTCCCGGGTCCGCTCCTCGACCTTCTTCTCGAGGGTCGTCCCCCACTCCATGAGACGGGCGTTGGCCTCGCGAAGCCGGGCGGTCATGAGGTTGAACGAATCGGCCAGGGCCCCGAGTTCGTCCCGCGACCTGACCTCGACGGTATGAGACAAGTCGCCCTGGGCGATTTTCCGCGTGGCCGCGGCCATGAGCCTCAAGGGACGGACGATCCGGGTCGCGGCGAAGAACAGGATGGCGAAGAGGACGGCGACCGAGGGAACGGCGACCAAGGCGAAGGTCCGGAGGACGCGGGCGGCCTCGTCGAGGAACGGCTTCTCGAGGATGCCGGCGTAAAGGATCCCGATAATCCTCCCCTCCGCGTCCCGGATGGGTTCGTAGGCCGTGATATACCAGTCGGTGACGACGAAGGCCCGGGCCAGCCAGGTCCGCCCTTCGTCCAGGACGGCCCGCCTGACCTCATCCGAAAGGCGGGTTCCGATGGCCCGTTCGCCGCGTTCGTTCCTGACGTTCGTCGCGATCCTGACGTCGCCTAGAAATATCGTCGACGTCCCCGTTTCCCGCCCCTTGTAGCGCTCGTCCTTGAAGACGAGTTCCTTGACCAGGTCGACGATTTCGAAATTCCGGTTGACGAGGACCCCGCCCTCGAGGACGCCGAGGAGCGTTCCGTCCTCGGCGAGGACGGGCGCGGCCGCCCGAAGCATCATCCCGCTCGTTTCCCGGTCCCCCGTCGGGGGGGCCGCCCGAGGCGTAGGGAGAAAGCTGATGGCCGCTCTCTCCGCCAGGTCTTTACCTTCCCGGAGAAGGGCCTCCCGGGAAAAAATCTGGGGCGCGGCGACGGCTTGGCGGGCCATGGCCCGGCGGACGAGGCCGTCCGGGGACATGTCGTCCCCGGCCGAAACCCCGTCCACGGTCCGGAAAAGAACCCGGCCGTCCGCGGCGAGAAGGTTGAGGGTATCGAGGCTGTTCTCGGAACGCACCCGGCCCAGGTATCGCCGAAGGATGTCCGTACGGCCTTTGGCCAGGCCGTCGCGCAGGCTTTCCCGGGCGGCCGTCAACCGGACGACGTCCCTGATGTCGCTGAGTTTGCCGTCGAAGACCATCCGGGCCGAGGACAGGTCGTATCGAATCTTGGCCTGGGCCTGGGTGAGGAGGGTGTCGCGGATGATCCGCGAGCCGACAACCAAGGACAGGATCCCGCCGAGGACGATGACGAACAAATAACTCAGGATGAGCTTCGTCCGAAGGGACGACCTCCCGACCTTCATTCGTCCGTTCCTCTCATGACCCGCAGGTATTATAGCCGAAATTCGCTTGCTTCAATCGCGGCGGAGCCGCCGGACCAGGCCTCCATCCGGACCGAGGACGTCGATCGTCAGGGGCAGGCCGCCGGGATAGGCATGCGTCCCGCAGCCGTGACAGGGATCGTAGGGTCGAAAGGCCATTTCGGCCATGTTGAGCAGTCCTTCGGAGACGATCCCTCCCTTGATGAACGCCTTGGCGGCCTTCTCGATGGACATGTTGATCGCCGCCGCATTGCCGATCGTCGCGACGATGAGGTTGGCGTCGGTGACGAGTCCCCGGGAATCCGTTTTGTAATGATGGACCAGGACGCCGCGCGGGGCCTCGACGATGCCGACCCCTTCGCTCGGCACGGCCGTCGGAAGCCGGCGGATGTCGGGCCCCGTGATCTCCGGATCCTCGAGGAGATCGACCATCCTCTCCGCCGCTTGAAGGGCTTCGATGAGCCGGGCCCAGTGGAAGGCCAGGGTGTTGTGAACGGGCTTTCCCCCCAGGACGTCATACATCCGGTCGTGATGGACCTGGGCCCGGGGAGTGGCCATCCCCTCGGCGGCGTTGAGCCGGGCCAGGGGGGCGACGCGGTAGACGCCGCTGTCGGACCCCTCGACAAACCCCTTCCAACCGACTTTCTTGAGGAAGGGGAACTTGACGTATGTCCAGGGCTCGACATGCTCGGCGATATGGTCCAGATAATCCCCCGGTTTGAACTTGGCGAACTCCCGGCCCTCCGGATCCACGACCCGGAGGTCGCCGTCGTAGAAATCGACTTGATGGCGGGCGTTGACCATGCCCATGTAATACGTCTTGATCTTGTACGCCTCGCCGACGACGACGTCGACGTAGGCTTTGTTTTTCAAGACGACATCGTCGAAAATCTGAAGGGCGAATTCGGCGAAGACGACGGCGTCCTTGGCCGTCTCGAGGAACTTCGTCCGGTGTTCCTCGTCGAGGCCCTTGGCCACGCCGCCGGGGAGGCCGCAGACGGGATGGATGGCCTTGCCGCAGAGAAAGGCCATGATCTCCCGGACGTCTTCCCGGATCTTGATGACTTTCCCGCCGATTTCAAGCCCGACCTTGCCGATAACGCCGAGGATGTTGCGCTCCGCGGCCGGGGCCTGCGGCCCGACGACGAAGTCCGGCCCGCCGAGGAAGAAGAAGTGCAGGGTATGGTCTTCCATGAAAAAGGCGTTGTAGATGAGCTCTCGAAGCTTGCGGCCGGTCGACGTCGGCTCGACATGGAAGACGGCGTCCACGGCCTTGGCCGCGGCCATGTGATGGGCCGTGGGGCAGACGCCGCAGATCCGGGGCGTGATCCGGGGCATCTCCTCGACGGGCCGGCCGACGGCGAACTGCTCGAAGCCGCGAAGCTCGGGAACCTGAAGGATGGCCCGCTCGACGTCCCCCCGGTCATCGAGAAAAATTTCGATTTTCCCGTGGCCTTCGAGGCGGGTGATCGGGTCGATGGTGATGCGTCGGCTCATCGGACAACCTCCATTTTTTTGCGTTTGAGAATCGACGAAGGCAGGCTGAAACGATAAAACGTGCCCGCCGGGTCGACGATCGTATCGACAAGGCGGTCGACCTCGGCCTCGTCCTTGGCCTCGAGGATCGAAGCGAAAGCCGAAAGGAATTTGGCGCCCTGGTCGCGGACCTGGTCGGTCGGCCCCATGCAGCCGCGGCAGGGCATGTTGCCGTGGATGCAGCGCTCCCCGCATCCGCCCCGCGTCGCCGGACCCAGGCAGATGACTCCCTGAGCCAGGAAGCACGTCTTGGGGTCGAGGAGGACCTCATAAGGCCTTTTAATTTCCTTGACCGTGAGCTTCTCCGGCTTCGTTTCGTTCCGGTCGCAGTCGTCGCAGCACGACGTGTTGGGCGAGAGGACCGCCCCCTTGGGCGGGAGTTTCCCTTCCAGGATGGCCGTCACGGCGTTGAGGATGAGGTCGCGATGGGGGGCGCAGCCGGGAAGGTAGTAATCGACGTCGATGACGGCGTCAAGGGGCTTGACCGTGTCCCAGAACTCGGGGAGAGTGAGTTCGTGGCCGTCGACCATGCTTTTCGCGAGCGGCTCGGCCTTGGACGGATTGGCCGTCGAGAAGGTCTTGTGGTAGACCGTGTCGAAAATCGCCGACTTGGTCCAGAAGTTAGCCAGGCCGGGGATCCCGCCGAGATGGGCGCAGGCTCCGTGGGCGACGACAAGCCCCGATTTCCGGCGGAGGAGATGGGCCATTTCCTCCTGCTCCGACATCCGGATTCCGCCGTTGATGAAGGACACGGCAATCGAGCCGTCGGGCATGGCTTCGAGGTCCTTCTTCTTGAAGTCGAGGGCGACGGGCCAGTAGACGATGTCCACGGCGGCTACGACCTTGAGGATGTCCGCCCCGAGGTCGACGATCGACTCCTCGCACCCCCCGCACGACGAGCACCAGTAGAAGGCGACTTTCGGCTTGGAGTCACTCATGGGCCGCTCCTCCGTGACCGTTGTGATTCAGGGGGCCCAGGGCCCGGATCCGCTCGGTGAACTCATCGCAGACTTTCTGGAATTTCACCCCTTCCGAGGCCGAGACCCATTCGAGGCGGAACCTCTCCTTTTCGATCCCGTACTGCTCCAGGACGCGGGCGAGGAGGCGATGGCGCCGGAGGGCCTTGTAGTTCCCCTCCTGGTAATGGCAGTCGCCGAGGTGGCAGCCTGAGATCAGGACGCCGTCGGCGCCCTCCTCGAAGGCCTTGAGGACGAATTGGGGATCGACCCGGCCGCTGCACATGACCCGGATGATCCGGACATTGGGCGGATACGTCATCCGGGCCGTTCCGGCCAGGTCCGCCCCCGTGTAGGAGCACCACGTGCACAGGAACCCGACGAGACGGGGTTCGAACGAAGATGAATTCATGACTCGCCTCCTCTTCAGGTCGAGAGAAGCCCTTCGATTTCGGCGAAGATCTGTTCGTCGCGGAAGTGCTTCTGGTAGGACGCCCCGCTCGGGCAGGCGGCGACGCAGGTCCCGCAGCCCTTGCACAAGGCGTCGGTCACGGCCGAAAGGCCTTTCTCCTTGTCGTAGGTGATGGCCGTGAAGGGGCAGAGGTTGACGCAGATCTGGCATCCCGAGCAGAGCTTGTCGTCGATGACGGCGGTGATCGGCTCGAGTTCGACCTTCCCCAAGTCCGCCAGCGCCAGGGCCTCGGCGGCCGCGGCCCCGGCCTGGGCGACGGTGTCGGGGATGTCCTTCGGCCCCTGGCATGTCCCGGCGAGGAAGATCCCGTCCGAGAACGAGGACACGGGGGCGAGCTTGGGATGGCGCTCGAGGAAGAAAGAGTCCTGGCTGCAGGAGACATTCAGCGTCTTGGCCAGGGTGTTATGGGCTTTGTCCGGCTCGAGGCCGACGGCCAGGAGGACCATGTCGACCGGGATCCGACGGACGGACCCGAGGAGGGTGTCTTCGACCCGGATGATGAGCTTCCCCTCCTCTTTTTCGGTCAGGGCCAGGGTCGAAATCTCGGAAACGCGGCCGCGGATGAAGTGGGTCCCCTCCTCGAGCAGGCGATGGTAAAATTCTTCATAGCCCTTGCCGAAGCAACGCATGTCGATGTAGAAGTCGTAGACGGCGGCCTTGGTCTTCTCCTTGAGAAGATGGGCGAACTTCAGGGAGTACATGCAGCACACCCGGGAGCAGTACTCGTGGTAGTGTTCATCCCGGGAGCCGACGCAATGGACGATCCCGACAGTCCGGGGCTCCGTCCCGTCGGCCAAGACGATTTTCCCCCCCGTCGGCCCCGAGGCGTTGACCAGCCGCTCGAATTCCATGGCCGTCAGGACATTGGGGTAGCGTCCGTAGCCGTAGGCCGGGATGCGCCGGGCGTCGAAGACCTCGAAGCCCGAAGCGACGATGATCGACCCCGTCTCGACCTCCCGGAACTCGTCCTCCATGTCGTGGTTGACGGCCTGGCGGTCGCAGACCTTGGCACAGACCCGGCATTCGCCCGTTTTGAAGTGGATGCAGGCCTCCTTGTCGATGAAGGGGACCATGGGCACGGCCTGGCGGATGGGGACCCGGATGGCCGTCGTCGGCCCGAGCATCATTTCGTCATGGATGACTTTCCGGCCGTACATGTCCTCGACGGTGATCGCCCCCGTCGGGCAGAAGAAGGCGCAGGCCGTGCAGCCGATGCAGGCTTCGGACTCCTCGCCGAAGGGGGTCGAAACACGGCGTTCGGTGCCCCGCTCGACGAAGCTGATGGCCGAGGCCCCGACGACGTCCTCGCAGGCCCGGACGCACAACCCGCAGAGGATGCACGTCTCGTCCGGATCCTTGACCGGAAAGCGGGTTTTGTCGACCCCCAAATCGCGGGCGATTTCGCGGAGAGGCTCGGCCGCCGGGGCCCGGGCGAGGAGCATCTCGACGTTGAGCCGCCGGGCCCGAAGGGCCCGCTCGGAGGCCGTCAGAATCTCCATCCCCTCCTCGGCCCCGGCGTTGCAGGAGGTGACGAGGTCGCTTTTTCCCTTGTGAAGGACCTCGACAACGCAGACCCGGCAGGCCGCGTACGGCTCGAGGACGGGGTGATAGCACAATGTCGGGATCTTGGCTCCCGCTTTCCGGGCCGCGTTGAGGATCGTCGTTCCGTCTTCGACCTCGAGGACCCGGCCGTCGATCTTGAGATGGACCATGGTTTCCTCCTCACTCCACCCGGACCGCCCCGAAGGCGCAGACGTCGGCGCAAACGCCGCATTTGATGCATTTGTCCTGGAGGACGGCGTGGGCTTCCCCCTTCGATCCCGAAATGGCCTCCGAGGCGCAGTTGCGGCGGCAGACGTCGCAGCCTTTGCCCTTGTCCAGGCAGAGCCGCGGATCGATCGCGTAGATGTTGAGCTGCCGGCAGACATGGGCCGGGCATTTGCGGTCCCGGATGTGGGTCTCGTATTCGTCCCGGAAATAGCGGAGGGTCGTCAGGACGGGATTCGGGGCCGTCTTTCCCAGGCCGCAGAGGGCCGTGTCCTTGATGGCCGAAGCCAAGTCCTCGAGAAGGGCGATGTCGTCCGGCACGCCCTTCCCCTCGGTGATCCGGGTCAGGACGTCGAGCATGGCCTTCGTCCCCTCCCGGCAGGGGGTGCATTTGCCGCACGACTCGTCCTGGGTGAAGGACAGAAAATAGCGGGCGACGTCGACCATGCAGGTGTCTTCGTCCATGACGACCATCCCCCCCGAGCCCATCATCGACCCCGCCGCGGCCAGGCTCTCGTAGTCGATCGGCAGGTCGATCTGCTCCTTGGGGATGCAGCCGCCCGAGGGCCCGCCCGTCTGGACGGCCTTGAAGGCTTTCCCTCCGGGGATGCCGCCCCCGATGTCGGAGATGATCTCTCGGAGCGTGATCCCCATCGGGACCTCGACCAGGCCGGTGTTGTTGATCTTTCCGACGAGGGAGAAGACTTTGGTCCCCTTGCTCGTCGCCGTCCCGATGCCGGCGAACCAGGCGCTTCCCCGGTCGATGATGACCGGGACGTTGGCCCAGGTCTCGACATTGTTGATGCAGGTCGGCTTGCCCCACAATCCGCTCTGAGCGGGATAAGGGGGACGGGGACGGGGCTCGCCCAGCCGGCCTTCGATCGAGGCGATCAGGGCCGTCTCCTCGCCGCAGACGAAAGCTCCCGCCCCGCGCTTGATCCGGATGTCGAAGTCGAAGCCCGTCCCCAGGATGTCCCGGCCGAGGAGCCCGAAGGCCCGGGCCTGCTCCAAGGCGACGGCCAACCGGTTGACGGCCAGGGGATATTCGTTCCGGACATAGACAAAACCGGCCGCGGCTCCTATGGCTTTGGCCCCGATGACCATCCCTTCGATGACCGCGTGGGGGTCGGCCTCGAGAATGCTCCGGTCCATGAAAGCGCCCGGGTCGCCCTCGTCGCCGTTGCAGACGACGTACTTCGCGCCGCCGTTCGGACTGACGGCGTTTCGGACAAGCTGCCATTTCAAGCCCGTCGGGAAGCCGGCCCCGCCGCGGCCGCGGAGTCCGGAGCGGGCGATCTCGGAGATGATCGCCTCCGGGGACATCTCGGTCAAGGCCTTGGCCAGGGCCTTGTAGCCGTCGCGGGCGATGGCCTCCTCGATCTTCTCGGGGTCGATGAGCCCCCGGTTCCGGAGAGCGACGAGGACCTGCTTCTTGAAGAAGGGGATGTCGCTCAAGACGGGGACCGGCGTTTTCTCCTCGGGCGGGAAGTACATGAACTTGGCCACCGGCCGTCCCTTGAGGAAATGCTCCTCGACGAGATGGGGGACGTCCTTGACCGACAGCTGCTGGTAGAAGACATTGCCCGGCTGGACGACGAGAATGGGCCCCCGCTCGCAGAAGCCGTTGCAGCCCGTCGGGACGACGGTGACTTCGTTCTCCAGCTTGTGTTTCTCGATCTCCCGCTCGAGGGCGGTCTTGAGCTCGAAAGCATGGTTGGAGACGCATCCCGTCCCGGCGCAGACCATGAGATGGAGTCGATACGTTCTTGCGGTCGCGACTTCGGCCACGGCATTCCTCCTCAGGCGTCCGTCTTCTCGCTGCCGACGCCCAGGGCGTAGTCCCGGACGATCGACCCGCCGAGGACGTGCTTCTCCAGGATTTCGCGGGCCTTGGCGGGGTCGAGGTTGACGTACTTGACCGGCGGCTTTCCAACCGTCTCGACGGTCATCATCGGCTCCTGGCTGCAAAGGCCGGCGCAGCCGGAGCTCGTCAGGAGCACGTCCTGAAGGCTCCGCCGTTCGGCCTCCTCGATCAGGGCCGTCATGACCGCCCGGGCCCCGGCGGCGATCCCGCAGGTGCCCATGTGGACGTTGATCTTGGCCCGGAACTCCCCCCCCTCCCGGGGGACCAGCGTCCGCCGTGTCCGGTCCCGCATTTTCGCCAGCTCATCGATGGTCAGTTTCGGCATCGGCGCCCTCCGTCACTTCCGGTACTTCTTGACGAGGCCGGCGACTTTGGCCGGGGAGATCTTGCCGTGGACCTCCTCGCCGACCATGACCACGGGGGCCAAGCCGCAGCAGCCGACGCACCGGACGGCGTCGAGGCTGAAGGCCCGGTCGGGGCTCGTCTCCCCCGTCTTGATGTCCAGCTCGCGCTCGAATTTCTCGAGGACGAGCTGGGCCCCCCGGACATGACAGGCCGTCCCCAGGCAGACATGGACGGGATGCCGTCCCTTGGGCTTGAGGCTGAAGGCCTTGTAAAAAGTCGCCAGGCTGAGGACCCGGCTCAGGGGAACGGACAGGTCGCCGGCCACGCGCTCCAGGGCCGCCCGGGGAAGGTAATGGAGCTCCTCCTGGACATCCTGGAGGATGGCGATGACCGATCCCGGGTCGGTCCCGTACTTGGCCACGATTTCCGAAATGCGTTGGTCCATTAGGACGTCCTCCTCAGACGGTCGAGACCGTCGCGGATTTTTTTTTTAAGACCGCTGGCCTCCGGAAAGCCGGCGGAATCCCGGCTCCGGAAGATGAAGCGGCCGGTATCGGTGACATGAGTGTAGCGAAAGTCGACCGCCGGATGGCCGACGACGAGCGCCTCCAGGGTCGCGGCCATGTCGCCCAGCGGCTGGCGGTCGATGTGCCCCAGCCGGAACGTCGCCCGGACCTTGGTCCCCCGGCCGGGCTCGGAGTCGATCTTCATCCCGCCTCCGGCGGCCTCGGAGGCCTGGGCGAGAAGGGGGAGGCCGAGGCCGACCCGCCGCGTCTTCTTCGTCGTGAAAAACGGATCCCGGGCCCGGGCGAGCCGGCGGCGGCCCATCCCCCGCCCGTCGTCTTTGATTTCAAGGACGAGCCGGTCCTTCGACCGGCGCTCCTCGACCCGGATGGAGACCCGCTTCGCCTTGGCCGAGACGGCGTTCTCGGCGATGTCGAGGACATGGAAGGACAGGTCTTCGAGCATGGGCTCACTCCAGAATCCGGCGCTCCCCGAAGCCCCTGAAGGCCAGTCCGATTTCCGCGGCCGTCCCCGCTTCGAGCCAGAAGGTGGTCGAAGACCGGCCGATGTCCCCGAGGAAATGGGCGTCCGACGAGGCGACGAGCGGCCGTTTCGGTCCGAACAGGCGCCGCCCCTCGGCCCGGGAAAGGCGGGGAGAGATCTCCAGGGCGTCTAGGGGGAGGTCCTCGGGGATGAAGCCGAGGTGGCCGAGGAGACCGAAGCCTTCCCTGTCCGCGTGGGCGGCCACGGCCAAGCCGCCGAGGTCATGGATGGCCTCGACGACCTCGGCCAGGGACAGCGAGGCCGCCCCCGCCAGCAACTTCGGGCAAAAGCCCAGGACCTCGTCCTCGGCGTCGGCGACGACCTGAAGGCCGAAGATCTCGGGTTGGTTTTCACCGGCGAGGACCGGCTGGACGAGTTCCTGGAGGCGAAGGGCGGATTCAATCTCGTCAAAGAGGGCCAGAACATGGACTTCCTCCCGGGAGGTGACTTCCATCCCCGGCAAGGCCCGGATGCCGAACCGGGCGGCGGCTTCGGCCACGGCCCCGGCGTTATCGGCCGCGTTGTGGTCGCAGACCCCGAGGAGGTCGAGCGAGAGGCTTTTCGCCGCGTCGGCGATCCGGCGGGGAGACATGAGGATGTCGGCGCAGGGCGAGAGGCAGGTATGGACGTGGAGGTCCGCCCGGAACGTCTTCAAGGGATCCTTATTTTTTGAAGTGGTTGTAAAGAACCCCCGAGATGGCGAATTCGGACTCGGGAGTCCCCAAAATGACGACTTTCTCCTCGCGGGCTTTCTTCAAGGCGGCCTCGTCGGGCTTCCGGCCGTTGACGAGGATGATCGCCGCCAGGTTCTTCAGCTTGGCCACGGCGGCGATGTTTTCGTGCGTCTGGCAGGTGATCCAGACGTTCCGCTCTTTGGCGTTGCCCATGACGTCGCTCAAGAGGTCGCTCGTGTAGCCTCCGGTGACGACGACGTCGAAATTCCCCTGGGGCTGGATGACGTTCAGGGTCAGCAGCCCCGCCAGCTCCTTGAGTGTCATGAGGGTCCTCCTTGAAGAGCGTTATCTCCCGGTCCGGACCGCGCCGGCCCCCGGCCGGCGGCCAGAACCGGGCATTGTTCCACGGCGCACTCGCCCCGGACGACGTCCTCGGCGAAAGCCAGGCACGTCGGCGCTCCGCAGGCGCCGCAGTCGATCTGGGGAAGCGTTCGACACAAGGCGTCCTTTTCCTTGCGGAGGGAGATCGCCCGGCTCAAGTTTTCGTCCAGGGGCCTGATCGGCCGGGGCTCGTGTTTTTCCCCCGAGGAAAAATACCCCTCCCGGTAGAGGCGCCGGACTTCCCGGACGTCGGGACAGGCCTTGATCTTTTCGTATTCGAGCGTCTCGATGAGCTTGAGGATCTTGTTGAAGGAGACGTAGACGTTCTCGACGGTCAGGGAGCCTCCGACGCAGCCTTGGGGGCAGGAATAGGCCTCGATGAAATCGATGTTGTTGAGCTTGCCGCGTTCGATGTCGTCGAAGACCCGGATGATCTCCGGAAGGCCGGAGGCGGCCAGGGAATTCCGGAGGCGGAGCGTCCGGCAGATTCCGCCGACCATGGCCCAGCCGATCCCGAGGATGCAGATGTTCTCCAGACTTCTCCGGTAGCTTTCCGCCGGGACGCTCTCCAGGGCCGCCCGGAGAGGTCCGTAGACATCGGCGATGGCGATCGCCCCGTCGAGATGGGAAGCCCTCTGGCCGGCCGGCTGGCGGATGGAGACCATCTTCGACGGGCAGGGCGTCAAGTAGAATGCCCCGATCTGGCTCTCCGGCAGCTCGTACTGGCGGGCTTTGACCTTCTTGATTTCCCGGGCGGCGATTTCCCGGGGGACTTCGAGGGGGAGGATATGGCCGAGAAGGTTGGGGTACTTGACCTGGATGAGATGGACGATGACCGGACAGGCGTTGGAGATGATCGGACGCGGCCCTTGATGATCGCGGAGGAATTCCTGGATGGCGAAGCTGACCATCCCGCAGATTTGGGCCTGGTCGTAGGTGTCATCGAAGCCGATCGTCGTGATGCCGTTGAGGATTTTGTCGGGCAGGATCTCGCGGCCGAACTGGGCGTAAAGGGCCGGAGAGGGGATGGCGACCGTATAGCGGAACTTGGTCAATTCGCCGAACGGATTGGTCAGGGCGACGATCGCCCCGTTCGGGCAGACCGGGATGCATTCCCCGCAGTGGATGCACCGGTCCGCCAAGAAACGGGCCTTTCCGTTTCTGACCCGTATGGCCTGGGCCGGACAGGCCCGGAGGCATTTCATCCGCCCCCGGCATTTCTGCGGGTCGACCCTGACGGTCGCCACCGAAGCCGTCATGCCCGATTCTCCCTCCGATTCCCGAGATGGAAATAGATGTCGAGGTTCGTCCCCCGGCCGACTTCGGACGTGATTTCGAACCGGTCGGCGTTCTTCTTGATGTTCGGCAGGCCCATCCCGGCCCCGAAACCCATCTCCCGCATCTCGGGGGTGGCCGTCGAATACCCTTCCTGCATGGCCAGGCCGATGTCCGGGATGCCCTGCCCCTCGTCGCGGAGGCTGAGGGTGACGAGGGCCGGAGTGACGGAGAGGGTCATTTCGCCCCGATCGGCGTACATGACGACGTTCATCTCGGCTTCGTAAGCGGCGATGGCGACCCGCCGGATGACCAGGGGGTCGATGCCGATGTCCTCGAGGATGTCCTTGACCGTCGTCGAGGCGCTGCCCGCCCGGCTGAAATTGCGCCCGGCGATCTCGAAGCTCCGGGTCAGGGCGTCGGCCTCCACGCCGTCGGCGGCCGTTTCGGCCTCCGCGGGGTCGCCGACGCCGGGAAGACCGCGGCTGTAGAGGATCCCGCAGGCTTCGTACATCATCTTCCGGGTCGTGAGGAGGGGGATCCCCTTCTCCCGGGCCAGGGCCAGGCATTCCTCGTCGGGCCGCTTTCCCCGGATGTAGACGACGGCCACGGCCCCGATGATGTCGGCCGTCCGGACGGATTGGGCGTTGGTCAGGCCGGTCAGAAGGATCTCGCCCTGCCGGCCGAAGGCCAGGACGTCGCTCATGAGGTCCGACCCGCAGGCCGAGACGATCTCGACCTCGGCCGGATTCCTCCTCCCGCCGCCGACGAACTCGGCCTGGAGGAAGGTCTGAATCTCGAGGAGGGTCATGCTTGCGGGGCCGGTTTGGGGACGCGTTTGATGACCATCGTCCCCTTGCGGATGACCCGCTCGGAGGGCGTCACCGTCGTCGGGCAGTTTTCCCAGCAGGCTCCGCAGCCGTTGCATTTGTCGATGTCGACATAGCGGGCCTTCCGCCGGATCTTGGCCTTGAAATTCCCGACAAATCCCGAGATTTCCTCGACCTCGCTCCAGGTCAGGAGCTCGATGTTCGGATGCTTTCCGACCTCGCTCATCTTCGGGGTGAGGATGCAGGCCGAGCAATCGAGGGTCGGGAAAGTCTTGTCGAGCTGGGACATGTGCCCGCCGATCGAGGCCTCCCGCTCGACGAGGTAGACCTTCTTGCCGGACTTCGCATAGGTCAGGGCGGCCGTGATCCCGGCGATGCCGCCCCCGACGATCAGGACCTCGGGACGGACGGGGACCTCGGTCTTGACCAAGGGATCATGGAGGGCGACTCGGCGGACGGCCGCGGAGACCAGGGCCTTGGCCTTCTTGGTCGCGTCGTCGGGCTTGAGGGTCACCCACGAGACCTGCTCGCGGATGTTCGACATCTGGAAGAAGAACGGGTTGAGGCCGCCGGCCGCGGCGGCCCCGCGGAAGGTCGGCTCGTGCATCAGAGGCGAACACGAGGCCACGACGACCCGGTCGAGGCCGTGCTCCTCGATGCTCTTCTTGATCAAGTCCTGGCCGGGGTCGGAGCACATGAACTTGTACTCCTTGGCGACGATGACGTCGTCGAGCTTGGCGGCAAAGGCCACGACGTCCTCGACGTCGACCTTGCCGCTGATGTTCGTCCCGCAGTGGCAGACGAAAACGGCGATCCGGGGCCGTCCGTTCCGGCTCATCGGGCACCTCCGTTGCCGAGCTTGGCCCAGAACGACTTCAGGGGGATGATCGACCGGGCGAAGCCCAATTCCTTTTTATCGATTCCCATGGCCAGTCCGAGGAGCTGGCTGAAATAGAGGACGGGGAGGCGGACGTCGTCGCCGTAAATTTTGACAATCTTGCCCTGGGCGAACTCGAGGTTGAATTGGCAGAGAGGGCAGATCGTGGCGAGGCAGTCGGCGCCTTTCCGCTTGGCTTCCTTGAGAAGGATGTAGTTCAGGCGCAGGCCGACGTCCTCGATCGTCCCGGTCAGGGACCCGCCGCAGCAGCGGGTCTTGGCGGCATAATCGACCGGCGTCGCCCCGGCGGCGGCCAGGAGGTCGTCGAGGGCCATCGGATGGTCCGGGTCGTCGAAGTCCGTGAACGGCCGAACGAGCTGGCAGCCGTAGTAGGACGCCACCCGGAGGCCGGCCAGCGGGCGGCGGACAAGAGACTTGATTTTCCCGTATCCGACGTCGTTCCGGAGAACTTCCAAGGGGTGCTTCACGGCGACGGTCCCGCGGTATTCGCAGCCGGCGTTCTTGAGGTCGAAAAGAATTTTGGCGGCCTTTGGA
>VGJF01000015.1 GCA_016867585.1 Candidatus Aminicenantota bacterium
GCCTGCGGCCATGGCCGCCCGCTTCTCGGCCCAGGTCGTCGGCGAGCCGAACCTTTTCAAGGTCATCCGCCACGGCCTCCTCCCGGCCCTCGTCGGCCTGGCGGCGGGTCTCGGGATGCTGCTGGCCTCACCCGTCCTCGACAAGTTCTTCTGATGAGCGCCCGGCCGTGAAATACGCCTACCACCTGATCGTCGCCTATCTGACGCTCCATGTCGGCTGGTACATCCTTCGCGAAAAGTCGTTCTGGAAGCAGGCCGGCGCGGGCCTGGTCCTCATCCTGTTTGTCCTGCGGCTGCTCTTGATCCAATGAACAAAAAAAGGCGACGGTTCCATTTTTCGCCGATGATCGACGGCTCCAGCTTTTTTATTTTCGGGATGGTCGCCGCGGTCTCTTTTTTCGCCGGCCGGGACTTCGTCGCCCAGCGGGCCGAGGAGGCGATCATGCCGGGGCCCGGCCTGACGTCGATGAGACAGCTCAGCGACTACTTCCCGCCCCTCCGCGGCACGGCCGGAGACACCGGGATTTTCGTCTTCGAAGGAGCCGAAGCGGGAGGCAACGTCCTCATCCTGGGGGGGGCCCATCCCAACGAACCCGCCGGATACGTATCGGCCATTCTGCTCATCGAGAACGTCCGCCTCGCCCGCGGCCGCCTGTTCGTCGTCCCCCGGGCCAACGCCAGCGGCTTCACCCACGGCGACCCCCAGGAAGGGGCGCCCCAGCGCTTCGGGATCGAAACTCCGCAGGGAACGCGCTTTTTCCGCCTCGGCTCCCGCGTCACCAACTCCATCCATCAGTGGCCCGACCCAACGCTGTACATCACCCCGACCGGCCAGAAACTCGCCGGAATCGAGGCCCGCAACCTCAACCGGGCCTATCCCGGCCTTCCCCGGGGGTCCCTGACCGAGCGCGTCGCCCACGCCGTCATGGAGCTCATTCGCAAGGAGAGGATCGACCTCGGGATCGACCTCCACGAGTCGGCGCCCGAATACCCGGTCATCAACGCCATCGTCTTCCACGAAAACTCCAGCGACCTCGCCGCCCTGGCCCAGATGGCCCTCCAAGGGGAGGGATATGAGTTCCGCCTCGAAGCCTCGCCCCAGAACCTCCGCGGCCTGTCCCATCGGGAATGGGGGGATGCGGCCGGGATCAAGGCCGTCCTCATCGAAACGCCGAACGCCTCCCACGGCCGCATCAAAGGCCGTCCCTCGGCCTCGCTCGTCGTCGACGGCCGGGATCCCTACTACGTCAAGGCCGCCGGCCTCGGCCGCCTGTTCGTCCCCTTCGGGCCGGAGGGCATTCCCCTCCGCCACCGGGTGGCCCGCCACCTGGCCGGCGTCGAGGCCGTCCTCGGCGCTCTGTCCGAGCTCGAACCGGAAAAGGCCGTCGGCCTGGAGGGGCTGCCCTCGGCGGCGGACGTCGAAGCCCAGGGCCTCGGCGCCTTTCTCCGGCCGCCGCGCTTGTAAGTTCAATTTTCATCGTCAGTTAACATTGACAAACAGCCGGCGATCGGCTAGACTGGATTTTCGTTTTTTCGTTTCCAATGCGTTCCAAAAGGTGACGATGCGGATGCCGTTCATGCTCTCCGGAGCCAACATCATCGGGAACCCGGGAGGGGCGACCGCCCCGACCGAAGCCACGGAAGCGGCCGTGTCCCCAAAGGAGAACTCAACCCCATGACAGACGTTCCCAAGACCAAGGACCCTCAGCTCACGACCGAAGACTACGAACAGCTACTGGACCAATACCAGTTCAGCGCCAAGGAGGTCGGTCCCGGAAAGATCGTCAAGGGCCGGGTCATCAAAATCACCCCGACCCACGTCCTCGTCGATATCGGGATGAAGAGCGAAGGGGCCGTTCCCGTCGAGGACTACACCGAGGCCGTCGACGGCCGCCTGCCCAAGGCCGGCGACGAGGTCGAGGCCGTTCTCGAGAAGACCGACCGCAAAGAAGGTTATGTCGTCCTGAGCAAGAAGCGGGCCGATTACCAGAAAGCCGTCGAGACGATCGAACAGGCCTTCGCCCAGGGGCTGGTCATCACCGGCAAGATCACCGAGAAGATCAAGACCGGCTTCACGGTCAACGTCGGCTTGGATGCCTTCATGCCCGACTCCCACGCCGACCTCCGGCCGGTCAAGGCCCCGGAAAAGCTCATCGGCCAGATGGTCAAGGTCAAGGTCATCAAGTTCGACCGAAAAACCGAGAACGCCGTCGTCAGCCACAAGCTCTACCAGCAGGAAGAGCGGGAAAAAAAGAAAAAGCATGTCTTCGAGCAGATCCAAAAGGGCCAGAAGGTCAAGGGCGTCGTCAAGTCGCTGACGAGCTTCGGGGCCTTCGTCGATATCGGCGGGGTCGAGGGGCTGCTCCACGTCTCGGACATGAGCTGGGGCAAGCTCGCCCACCCCCATGACCTCTTCAAACCCGGCCAGGAGGTCGAAGTCCTCGTCCTGGACTTCAACGAGAAGGACGAGAGGATCTCCCTCGGGACCAAGCAGCTGACGCCCGATCCCTGGTTGAACATCGAACGCAAGTACAAGGCCGGCGACAAGGTCGACGGCAAGGTCACCAGCCTGACCGATTTCGGCGCTTTCGTCGAGATCGAGCCCGGCGTCGAGGGGCTTGTCCACATCTCCGACCTGACGTGGTCCCGGAAGATGGTTCATCCCAAGAAGCTCCTCAGCCTCGGGACGGAGGTCACCGTCTCGATCCTGGACGTCAACCCGGTCTCGAAGCGGATTTCCCTCGGCCTCAAGCAGGCCCAGCCCCACCCCCTGGAAAGCTTCAAGCAGAAATACCATCCCGGCACCCGGGTCAAGGGGAAGATCACTTCGATCACCGACTTCGGGGCTTTCCTCGAGGTCGAACCGGGGATCGAGGGCCTGATCCACATCTCCGACATCTCCTGGGAGAAGATCAAACACCCCTCGGCCAAGCTCAAGGTCGGCCAGGAGGCCGAGGCCGTCCTTCTCAACGTCGACGTCGACAAGCAGAAGGTCTCCCTGGGCATCAAGCAGCTCGAAGGCGACATCTGGGAGGATTTTTTCGAGCGCCAGAAAGTCGGCGACCTTGTCACGGTCAAGGTCGTCCGGATCGCCGACTTCGGCGTTTTCGTCGAAATCATGCCCGGGATCGAAGGCGTCGTCTTCAACTCCGAGATCGACGAAAAGAAGGTCGAGAACCCGGCCGACGTCGTCAAGGTCGGAGAGTCCAGGGCGGCCAAGATCGTCAAGCTGAACGCCCGGGACAAAAAGATCTCCCTGAGCTTCCGGCAGGCCCAGGCCGACCTTCAGAAGCAGGACTACCAGCGTTATGCCGAAAGCCAGGACGACCGGCTGACCTTCGGGGACCTCATCCGGGATCAGCTCCGCCAGCTCCAGAACGCCAAAAAGCCCGCTTCGCCCGAAGAGGAGAAAAGCCATGATTAAGGCCGATCTCATCGCCAAGATCTCCAAGGAGCTCGACATTCCCAAGCAGGATGCCGAGACGGGCGTCAACATCTTTTTCGACACGATCAAGGACGCCCTCCTGGCCGGGGAGGAGATTGAGATCCGCGGCTTCGGCAGCTTCCGTTTCCGGAGCCGTCCCCCCCGGGCGGGCCGGAACCCCCGGACGGGCGACCCGGTCCAGGTTCCGCCCAAACGGGTCCTTTTCTTCAAACCTTCGAAACTCCTCAAAGAGCTCATCAACAAGTAATGGACTACATCGCCACCCCCTGGCGGGAAGCTTACGTCCGGACCTGCCACAGGGAGAGGGGATGCGTTTTCTGCCGGGCCCACAGGAGCGGAGACGACCGGGAGGCCCGCATCCTCCATCGGGGACGTCATGTCTTCGTCATCCTTAACAAGTACCCCTACCTGCCGGGGCATCTCATGATCGCGCCCTACCGGCACCTGGCGGCTTTCGAGAGGGCCCCCAAGGCCGTGAGCGACGAGATGGCCGATCTGGCGAAACTGAGCTTTCGCGTCCTCCGGGCCGGCTACCGGCCCCACGGGTTCAACGCGGGGATGAACCTGGGGCGGAGCGCCGGGGCCGGAGTCACGGGCCACTTCCACTTCCACATCGTCCCCCGCTGGACGGGCGACGCGAATTTCATGCCCATCTTCAGCCGGACCCGGATCGTCATCGAGGACCTCGACACGACCTTCGACCGGCTCTCTCCTCTCTTCCGGAAACTGGGCCGCCGGCCGGCCCGAAAAACCCCCTAAAGCCCTTTCCGAGGTGATCTCATGCTGAAAACCATGCGCAAGAACGTCAAGGCCCTCAAGCCGGCCCTGTGGTTCGTCGTCGCCGCGTTCATCATCTCGATCTTCGTCATCTGGGGAGGAGGGGGCCGTCTGGGCGAAGCCGAAAAAGCCGGGGCCATCGCCGCGGTCGGCAAGGAACGGATCACGGCCGAAGCCTTCTTCAACGCCCTCCGCAACCGGATCGAGGGCCTGAAGCAAGAATACAAGGACATCAACCGGCCGTTCATCGAGCAGCTCGGGATCCCCCAGCAAGTCCTCGAACAGATGATCGAGCAGGCCCTGATCATGGACCTGGCGAAGACGCTGAGGATCAACGCTTCGGACGCCGAGGTCCGAGACCGGATCGTCGAACTCCCCGGACTCCAACGCGACGGCACGTTCATCGGGTACGACGACTACCGCCGGGTTCTTGCCTACAACCGGCTGTCCGTGGCCGATTTCGAAAACAGCCTCCGCCGCGAAATCATCATGACCAAGCTCGTCCGGCTCCTGACGGCCGGAGTGGCCGTGACGCCCGAGGAGGTCTGGGAAAATTACAAAAAAACCAAGGACTCGGCCAAGATCGAATACCTCGTCCTCGAGAACGCCAAGGTCGATCCGGACCGGAAGCCGACCCGGGATGAGGTCCGGGCCTTTTTCGAAGCCCAGGCCGAGAAATACAAGCTTCCGGAGAAGCGCGAGGCCGTGGCCGTCTTCCTGAAGAACGACGACCTCAAGAAGGAAGTCGAGCTCTCCGATTCCGAGATCGAAAAATACTACAAAGACAATGCGGCCCAGTTCCAGATCCCCGAGAGGATCAAGGTCTCCCGGATCTGGCTGCCCTTCGAGGGGCGAGAGAAAGGCCGGGTCGAATCCGAGGCTCAAAACATCGTCGAGCGCCTCCGAAAAGGCGAGGAGTTCGCCGCCCTGGCCAAGTCTTTCTCCAAGGACGAGAAGGCCGAGAGCGGCGGCGACTGGGGGATCTACGACTGGCAGTCCCTGCCGGCCACCGAACAGGAGGAAATCCGGAAGCTCGAATCAGGGCGGACGTCGGGGGTCGTCGCCGGCGACGAAGGCCTGGCCGTCGTCCGGGTCGCCGAGAAGACCCCGGCCTCAACGACGCCTTTGGCCGAGGCCCGGCTCCAGATCCGGACGATCCTCATCGACCGGCAGGCCCGCCAAATCGCCGCCGAACGGGCCGCCAAAATCGAGAAAGAGGCCAAGAAAGGCGGAGGCTTGGAGGCCGCGGCCGCGGCCTTCAACCTCAAGGCCGAGTCGACGGGATGGCTGAAGAGCGGAGATCCGTTCGGCGACGTCGACCCCTCGGGGGCTTTGAGCGGGGCGCTGTTCGGCCTGAAGGAGAAAGAGGTCACCCCTCCGGTCTACACCTACGGGGGGGTCGGCCTGGCCGAACTCCGGAAGATCGAGCCGCCCCGTCCGGCCTCGTTCGAGGAGGCCGAGGCCGAAGCCGAGAAGGACGCCGAGGAAGCCCGGAGGAAAGACAAAGCCTCGGCCGTGATCAACGAGGCCCGGGCCAAGCTCACCGACAAGAACTGGGAGGACGTGGCCGCGAAATACAAGCTCGAGCTCAAGACCGTCGACGACCACAAGCGCGAGCAATACCTCGGCCTCATCGGGGAAAACAAGGAGATCGACAGCCTGGCGTTTTCCTTGCCCCTCAAGGCCGTCAGCGACCCCGTGGCCTTCGGCGCCGGGTATGCCCTCATCCGCGTCCTCGACCGCAAGGAAGGGACCGAGGAGGAGTTCGCCGCGGAAAAGGAAGCCGAAACGGCTTCCCTCCTCGACCTCAAGAAGAACAGGTTTCTCCAGGCCTATTTGGCCAAGCGGCGGGTCGAAAAGAACGTCAAGGTCGACTACCGGCCCTTCCTGGCCGTCACCCAGGACATCCTGTCCCGGTACGAAACCTCGAGATAGGCCTCAGAAGGCCATCATCAGGCCGGCCCGAAGGGAGAAACCCCGAAAGTCGATGCTCGCTTTTCGGACGGCCCGGTAGGCGAGGCCGGCCGGCTCCTCGGCCAGGAGGCGGATTTTGGTCTGCCAAAAATCGAGAGCCGAATCGTATTCCTGAAAAAAATAGAGCCGGCCCCTCGTCTCTCCCCCGAGATTCCCCTCGAAGGAGCCGACCAGGGCCAGGACATATCCGGCCTCGGCGAACAGGCTCAAGGCCGCGTCAGCGGGAAAGCGGACCCCGGCTCCGGCCAGAAGCAAGGAACCGCCGGCCGAGGCCAACTCGGTCAGGGAAACCCCGGGAAGCTCGTCCTTCAAGTGCCGGAACTTCTCCCGGTGGACGTATTTGGCCGGGACGAGCCCCATGCCCGCGCGGAGGTAGGTTTCCCAGGCTTTGCCGAAAATGATGGAGTACTCCCCGAACAGATAGACCGGGTAGGCGGCGATTTTTGTCGGGAACATGTACTCGATGGTCGCGGCCGGCTTTTGGACATAGAGCGGCCCGTCATGGTCGACGAAATTCGAATACAACAGCCCCCAGCCGAGGCCGACCCCCCACCGGCCGCCGAACTTGGCCAGGAGTTCGCCCCCGAAACTCGTGCAGCTCGACTGGCGAAGCCGGCCCGTCTGCTCGAATCCCCAGCCGGGTGAATCGCCGACAAAGGCTTGCCAGCCCGCGGACCAGTCTTTCCGGGCCTGGTCGATGTCGCCGAACCGGGAGCGGACGAAGCCGCCCGAGGCTTTGAGGTAGAGCTCGACGGCGGGAGTCTCGGCCGCACCGGCAAGGAGGGCCGCCAGGACGACGAACGACGGGCGAAGGATTGACGACCGCATGAACCTATCCTCCTCCATCATAGCCATGCGGGCGGCTTCGTGCAACTCCGCCCGCAATTCTGTTATCCTAGGGGCATGGCCAGCCGCCGAAGGGCCAGACTCCGCTCCGGGATTTCCGGTCGAACATGAAATCCAAATCCTTCGTCATCTATCTGACCGTCGTCGCCGCCCTGGGCGGCCTCCTCTTTGGATTCGACACGGCCATCATCGCCGGGGCCGTCCGCTTTCTCAAGGACCAGTTCGCCCTCGGCGCCTTCGGCGAGGGGCTGGCCGTGAGCATCGTCCTCGTCGGCTGCATGTTCGGGGCGGCGATCGCCGGGGCCGTCAGCGACCGGATCGGGCGGCGCCGCTTCCTCCTCGTCTCGGCCGCCCTGTTCTTCGTCTCCGGGCTGGGATGCGCCCTCCCCCAAAACCTCGGTCAATTTCTCGTCTTCCGGTTCATCGGCGGGCTGGCCATCGGCTCGGCCTCGATCGTTTCGCCTCTCTACATCTCCGAGATTTCGCCGGCCCGGATGCGCGGAGCGCTGGTGTCGGTCAACCAGCTGGCCATCGTCACCGGCATTCTCCTGGCCTATTTCGTCAACTGGGTCCTCGTCGGGGCCGGTCCGCACAATTGGCGGTGGATGTTCGCCGCGGGGGCGCTTCCGGCCGTCGTTTTCTTCGTCCTGGTCCTCCGGGTGCCGGAAAGCCCCCGCTGGCTGGTCAAGCAGGGCCGGGAGGGCGAGGCCCGGGACGTCCTCGTTCGGATTGGAGGCGACGCCTCGGCGGCGGCCGAGATCCGGGCGATCCGCGAAACCCTGGCCCTCGAGCAGGGAACGCTCCGCGAGCTCTTCAAGCCCGGATTCCGCACGGCCCTCATCATCGGCGTCTTCCTCGCCGTCTTCCAGCAGATCACCGGGATCAACGCCGTCATCTATTACTCCCCCCGCTTCTTCGAAAGCGCCGGCCTGGCCCGCTCTTCGGCCATCTTCCAGTCGGCCGTCATCGGCCTGGTCAACGTCGTCTTCACCCTGGTCGCCATCGCCCTCGTCGACCGCCTCGGCCGGAAACCGCTTCTCCTGGCCGGCTCGGCGGGGATGGGCGTCTCCTTCATCCTCCTCGGCGCGGCCTTCAAGTTCCAGCTTTTCGGCGGCGGGCTCGTCCTTCTCTTCACCCTCCTCTACATCGCCTTCTTCGCCATGACCCTCGGGCCGATCGTCTGGGTCGTCATCGCCGAAATCTTCCCGACGCGCGTCCGAGGCCGGGGGATGGCCATCGCCACGGCCTCCCTCTGGGTGGCCGATTTCGTCGTCTCGCTGACTTTTCCCGTGATCGCCGACAGCCTCCGCGAGTCGTTCGCCTTCTGGCTCTACGCGGCGATGTGCGCCGTCAACTTCGTCTTCATCGCCGCCTTCCTCCCGGAGACCAAGGGCAAGTCGCTCGAAGAAATCGAGCGCCGCTGGCTCGGGAACATGAAGGCTTGAATGCCTATTCCCCGTACATTTCCGTGATCAGGCGGCGGAGGGCGGCGGCTTCGTCGTCGGAAAGAGACCCGATTTTCTTTCCGAGCCGTGTCCGGCTTATGGTCCGGATCTGGTCGACGGCGACCTCGGCCGGCAAGCCCCCGCATATGAGCTGAAGGCGCGACCTCCAGGCGGAATGGATTCTGGTCGTCAAGGGGCAAACGGTCACGGTCTGGAGCTTTGCGTTCAATTCGTCCAGACTGACGATCACGACCGGCCGCGATTTCGACATCTCGGCGCCGCGGGCGGGATCAAGGATTGCCCACCGGATTTCGTATCGCTTGGTATCACAGATTCGAAACCAAGAGAATTTTCCTCGTGAAATCCATTGACGTCCGGATCGCCGGACGCTCCGCCGATCTTCTCTTTTGAGAATCGGCTTTTCTGCCCCTGCCAGACCGCGGGCATGATACAATAAAGCCGCAAAGGAGAAAGGCCAGGCCGCATCCGGATGATTCGGAGGCGATATGTCCGGGAAAAAGAAGACCGTCCTCTTCCCGTATCGAATCGCCCTCGCCGGCGGCTGGATCGATCAGCCTTGGGTTTCGCGAGTCAGACCCGGCTCCATGGTCGTCGCCTCGATCCGGCCGACGCGGCGATTTCGGGAACGCTCCGGGATGGCGACGAGCTCGAGAAAAGCCGCGATCGAGCTCTGGGGGGGCCGGCTCCCGAAGGGTCCCCCCGAGAGAATGGCCCGCCTCCTCTTCGGCGCGGAAAATCCCCCCGGATCGAAGTATATTTCCGGCTCGCAGGATCACTTCGGGTTGCCGCTTCCGGGCATCAACCGGCTTTACTACGCGGGAGAATACTGGCCGGCGAAGATCGACTCGATCCGGGACGCCGACACCTGCCGCTGGCTGGAAAGCGTCCTTCATCTCGTCGCCCTGGCGCCTCGGCCGCAGGATTACGACCCTCTGAAGGTTACAAGGCTCAATCGCCGGGCGATCGAACAGCTCGGAGATTCGGGCTCGGCGTGCTATGATAGCATCTTGCATCGCGTCGTCGATGGATTGGGAGAGTCCCTGCGCCGAAGCCTGGACGCCTGGAAAATCATTCTTCCCGAAACGGTCCCGAAATGGGCGGACCGGAAGCTTCAGGCCTACGTCTCCTGCCCGGGAGCGACCCTCTCCGGGGCCGGGGGCGGATACGCGATCATTGCCTCGGAGAAAAAAGTCCCGGGCGCATTCAAGATCAGGATCCGGAATTCATGAGACGGCGGCGGTTCCTCCAAACGCTGGGCTGGGGAGCGGCCGGACTGGCGTTTTCCGGAGATTCCGCGCGGGAGAGCGGGAAAAAGCCCAATCTGCTCCTGCTGACCGCCGACGATATGAACTTCGATTCGCCGGGATGTTGCGGCAATCCGATCCCGGACATCACCCCCCGCATCGACCGCCTGGCCGCGGAGGGGATCCGATTCGATCAGGCCCGCGTCAACATCTCGGTCTGCCAGCCCTGTCGGCAGTCCTTGCTCACGGGCCGCTACGCCGTCCGCCACGGAGGAGAAGGCTTCCATCCGATTCTCGATGACGTGCCGACCCTCGTCGAGGAATTGAAGAAGTCTGGATATCTCAATGGAATCCTGGGCAAGGAAAAGCACTACAAGCCGGACGCAAAGTTCGCCTGGGACTACATCGCTGGCGAAAAAGATCTGGCCTCCGGACTGGGCATCGGCCGGAGCCCGGAAAGGTATCGAGAGACCGCCCTGGAGTTCTTCCAGATCGCCCGAAAGACAGGAAAACCCTTTTTCTTGAGCGCAAACGCCCACGATCCCCATCGGCCCTTCGCCGGAAGCGCGGACGAGCTGAAAGATTGGGGACGGGAACTTCCCCGGGTCGAGAGAACCATCAAGCCTGAAGAGGCGGCGGTTCCAGGCTTCTTGCCGGATATTCCCGCGGTCCGGGCGGAGATCGCCCAGTACTATACATCGGTCCACCGCTGCGACCAGGTCGTCGGCGCCGTCCTCGACGCCTTGGACGAGGCCGGTTTCGCCGAGAACACCCTTGTTCTTTTTCTCAGCGACAATGGGATGTCTTTCCCTTTCGCCAAAGCCAACTGCTATTTAAACAGCACCAAAACGCCCTGGATCGTCCGCTGGCCGGGGCACGTCAAACCGGGGACAGTGAACCGCGATGATCTGATTTCGGCGATCGACGTCATGCCGGGCTTTCTGGAAGCGGCGGGTTGTTCGGTGCCCAAGGGCATGGACGGCCGGTCGTTTCTCTCGCTTCTGGAGGCACGCGGACGATGGGACCGGGAGGAAATCTTCACCGAGTTTCATGAAACCTCGGCCCGGCGAAGGTATCCGATGCGGGCGGTCCAAACCCGGCGATTCGGGTACATCGTCAATTTCTGGGCGGACGGGGTGACGATCATGACCATGGATTCGACCGGGGGGATGTCCTTCCGGACGATGAGGGAGGCGGCCCAAAGCGATTTGAAAATCGCCCGTCGGGTTGAACTTTTCAGCCGACGGGTTCGGGAAGAGTTTTACGATTTCGCCGCCGACCCGAACGGGCTCGACAATCTAATCGGCGATCCCCGATATGCCGGGGAGATTCGGAGGCTGCGCTCGAAATTGGAGGACCACCTGGCGGGGATCGGCGATCCGGCCCTGGAAGCGTTCAGGAAGCGCGACGATCCGCAGGCGGTCGCGGCATTCATGGAGGATCAGCGGACGCGATCCAAAGCCCTGGCCGAAAGATCCCGTCGACGGGCGGGTTGACAATTCCCGCTCTGCGCGTTATTCCGGGCTAGACCTCGTTGCGGCCGAAGTAGCGCCAGCGGGAGAGGATGTCGCCGGCCGGCCGGAAATCGTCGTTCACCGTTTCCCGTTTTTTTCGAAGCGTTTCGGCGAGTTCCGCCCTCAGGCCGGCCCGCGCCGGATTTGGGGCCAAGTTTTCGAGCTGATAGGGATCCGCGGCGTTGTCGAACAACAGCCACGGGCCGCGGGCGTCTTCGACATACGTCCAGCGCGTCGTCCGCAAGCCCCGGTATTCCTTGCCGCCCGATCTCAGGGGAAAACTCCCGAACGGCACGGGGACGACGAGAAGCGCGGCTTCGTCGTCGCGCGCGGCTCCGCCGCGGACGATCCCCGAAAAATCGGTTCCCTCGACGCTCGCCGGAATCGTTAGTCCGCTGAGGCCGAGAAGCGTGGGCATGATGTCGGGCGTGTTGACCGGAAGCGTCACGTTTCGTCCGGCCGGACCGTGCGCTCTGGGATAGCGCACGAGGAGCGGAACCCGGCAAGATTCATCGTAGGGAACGATTTTGTTACGCCGGCCCTGGGAATGGAGCATGTCGCCATGATCGGAGGTGAAGACGAAAACCGTGTCCTCCTCGAGGCTCGCTTCCTTCAACGTCCCTAAAAGATCTCCCAAGGCGTCGTCGAGCGCGGCGATATGGGCGTAGTAGCCGGCCAGGTCTTTTCTCGCCGCGGCCGCGTTCGCCGGCGGAACATTCGCCCGGAGAACGATCTCTTCCTCTTTGAATAGCTCCTTGTATCTCTGCGGCGCGGTTTGATAGGGATTGTGCGGCGGCCCCCAGGACAGGAATAGGCAGAACGGCTTGCCTCCGGCGTGTCGGCGGATGTAATCCCGGGCCTCTCGCGTCTGGGCGAACGCGTCATAGCCTTCCCAACGGAGCTTCACCTCGTCGTCGCCGTAGTAATCCGAGGCGTTGTATTCATGGGTGCATTCCATGGCCCGCCAGAAATCGAACCCCAGCCTCCGGTCCGGGGGAATGAACGCCGCCCTGTTCTCGTAGCCGCTCCCGCTCCCGAGGAGGTGCCACTTGCCGATATAGCCCGTGTCATAGCCGGCTCCCCGGAAGACTTGGGCGATCGAGGGAGACTTGTCCAGGAGGGGCACATCGTTTAGAAAAACGCCGTGGGAGAGGGGATAACGGCCGGTCATCAGGCAGGCGCGATAGGGACTGCAGACGGGGCAGGCCGAAACGGCGTGCGAAAAGTTCACGCTTTCCCGGGCCAGACGGTCGAGATTCGGCGTTCTCGCATTGGGATCGCCGGCATATCCGGCGGCCTGGGCCCGCCACTGGTCGGCGAACACGAAGACGATGTTTGGCCGCGGCACCTCGACGGGCCCCGTCAATACCGCGCCGCTCGAGACTCTTCGCGCCGCCATCGACACGGCCCCCAGCCCGATCGTTTCCAGGAATCTTCGACGAGCGATTTTCGGCATAGCGCTTCCCCCGGCGGCGGTCTACGTCGCACCTTCAGACCGACCAGCCTTCGCGATGAGTCCTCCGCAGGTACTGATTCGCCTCGGGCACGTTCGGAAACCGCATGTTCTCCGCGTCCCAGACGAGCTTTTCGCCGCTCCGGACCGCCGCGCACCCCAACAAGACAATCTCGGTCAGAGGGGCGGCGAAATCGAAGTTCGAGCCCGCCGGCGGCCCTCCTTTGCAGGCCTCGATCCATTCCTGGTAATGTCCGATCGAACGAGGAAGAGTCTTCGCGGGACGCACGTAGGCCGCCATTTTTTCTTCGGGAATGATCCGCAATCCGTTGGCCCCGTGGGATCCCGTCAGGATCTTGCCCTTGTCCCCGATGTAAAGGGCCCCGCCGTAGGTGTCCCCCATTTTCGCCCCGGGAGGCAGTTCCTCGGGCCGCGGCGGCATCAATCCGCCGTCGTACCAGGTCAGAGTCAAGGGCGGGAAACCTTCCCGCTCCGGAAATTTATACGTCACGATCGACGCCTGGGGATACGTTTCCGTGTTTTTAGGCTTGTCCCAGTTCATTGTGCCGGGGACGAAAATGGAAAAACTCGCCTCGACACTCGTCGGCGCCCCCAGCTTCAAGGCCGAAACGATGTGGTCGAAGATATGGCAGCCCATGTCGCCCAGTCCGCCCGTCCCGAAGTCCAGCCAGCCGCGCCAGCGCGAGGGCAGGTAGGCGGGATGGAAGGGCCGATAGGACGCCGGGCCGAGCCAGACATCCCAGTCCAGCGTCTCCGGAATCGGCGGCGTTTCCGCGGGACGGTCCATCCCCTGCGGCCAGACAGGGTGGGGAGTCCAGGCCTGGACTTGGGTCACCCGCCCGATCGCCCCGTCCCAAATCCACTCGCAGAGGAGCCGCAAGCTCTCCATGGCATGGCCCTGGTTTCCCATCTGGGTCGCCACCTTGGCCTCCCGGGCGGCCCGCATCAGCTTCCGGGCCTCATGGATATTATGAGTGAGAGGTTTTTCGACGAAGACGTGCTTGCCCAGCTGGATGGCGGCCATCGCGGCGACGGCATGGAAGTGATCCGGGGTCCCCACGGTCACGGCGTCGATGTCCTTCTGTTTTTCGAGCATGACCCGGAAATCCTTGTATTTGGGCGCCTGGGGATGCTTGGCGAAGGTTTTGGCCGCCCTGGCCCAATCGACATCGCAAAGGGCGACGATGTTCTCTTTTTCCATCCGGGCCAGATCTCCTCCTCCCTGGCCGCCGCAGCCGATCCCGGCGATATTGAGCCTGTCGCTCGGCGCGACCTGACCCCGGCCGCCCAAGACGCGGCGCGGGACGATCATCGCCCCTGTCGCCGCCGCCGCGGATCCCAGGAAACCTCTCCGGCTCATGGTTTTCGTCATCCGACCATCCTCTGGCTCATCATTTTCCGAGCTGCTTCAAGGCCCCCTCGGCGGCCCGGCGGATCATGTCCCGATAGGAAGGGACGGAGGCGGCCTGCCGGAGGAACGGAACGGCGGACGGATCGCCCGCCTTGCCGATCGCGGTCAAGGCCTCGGCCTGGACCCGATAGCTCGCGTCTTTCTGAAACAGCCCTTTGTAAAACTCAAGAAGGCTTCGGTCCTGGAGATCGCCCAAGGCGACAAGCGCCGCGGCCCGGACTTGAGAATCCGGATCTCCGCAGGCTTTTCGAAAAATGGCCGGTCCGTTTTTATCGCCGATCCGGGCCAGCGCCTCGGTCGCCGACTTCCGAACCGCCCAGAAAGGGTCCGTCCGGACGCATTCGGCGAGGGCGGCGGCGGCGCGGGGGGTGTCTTTGAAGTTTGGCAGCGCGGCCGCCGCGTCCATCCGCCCGATCACGTCGTCGCGCCTGAGCTGGAAGCAAAGCTCGTCGAGGTCCTTCGGAAAAACGATTTCCTTGATGAGGACGTTGTCCTCGTCGAACCGGACAAGCTGCGGTTTCGACGCCGCGGGAAATTCGAACGACTCTTCGCGTTCCTCGATCCAGACCTTGTGGACTTCGGTCTCCCCCGCGATCACGAGCTTTATGGACACGGGAACCCGAAAGACGGGCACGCCCTTGGAAAAATCCTGGACCTGAGCGGCCTTGAGCCGGACGACTTTCCCGGCCGCGTCCCATTCGCTGCGGACCTCGAAAACCGGATGGCCGGGTTTGAACAGCCATTGATCGAAAAACCAGTCGAGGTTCCGGCCGGTGACGGTCTTGACCGAGCGGATGAAGTCGGCCGTGTCGACGGCGTCGAAAGCGTAGCGGTGAAGGAAATGGCCGAGCGTTTTGAAGAACGGCTCGTCTCCGATGAGCGACCGGAGCATGTGAAGGACCCGCGCGCCCTTGGGGTATGTGTGCGAATCGAACATGTCGCCCGGCTTGTCATAGCGATCGGAGACGATCGGCCGGATGTAGCGCGTCCGGGCCTCCCGAAGGTAGGCGTTCAGCTTGTTCAGGAGGTTGACCGCGCCTTCGTCGTCCCCTTTCTCGTAGCGATAATACAAATAGTCCGAATATGTCCCGAAGCTCTCATTGAGCCAGGTATGGGCCCAGCTTCGGAGGGTGATGAGGTCGCCCCACCATTGGTGAGCGAGTTCGTGGGAGACGATCCCGATCGCCGGAAAATCGGGCTCGCCCTTCTCGTCGACCATGATCCGGTGGGTCATGGCCGTGGCCGAGGTGCTCTCGGCCCCCCCGCCGGACGGAACCGAAATCTGGTCGTATTTCTGCCAGGGATAAACGTATCCGTAGATCCGGTTGAAAAACTCGATCATCTTCGGGGTTTTCGCGTAGGTCGGCCGGACCTTGGCCTCGTCTTTGGGATAGACCCAGTAGTTCACGGGCAGCGTCCTGTAGGAATCCCGAACGACGACGTATGGCGCGGCCGCGAGGAAGATGAGATACGTCGAGTGGGGGAGGTCCTGGGACCAGTGGTAGGTCACCGTCCCGGCGGCCGCGTCCTCGATCACGCTCATCAGCCGGCCGTTGGCCGCGACCTTCAGCCCTTTCTTGACCGTGGCCACGATCTCGTTGGTCACCTTGTCGTTCGGGTAGTCGAAACAGGGAAACCAATGGTGGACGTTTTCGGGGAACGAGTCCGAGAACACGATTTGAGGATGTTCCGCGGTTTCGGCCATGAACCGCAGCCCGATCTTCGGGTCCCGGCCGTGATAGAAGCAGGTGAACGACAGCTCCTCGCCGAACTTGTAAGGCCGGGGCAGATGGACCGCGAGTTCCTTGGCCGTCTGATCGAATTTCAAGGGCCGGCCGTCGTCGCTGAGAACGGACGTGACCGTGAATTCCTCGGCGTCGAGGACGCAGGTCTCGAGCCCTTCCCGGAATGAGGCCGCCGTGACAGTGGTCGCGCCTTCGAACGCCTTTTGATCGAGATCGAGGCTGATCTTGATGAGGTAATGGAGCGCGTCGTACGACCTTGTGCGCTCGGTCTGAAGCGCCTTTTTCGACCAATCCACGGATTGGCCGTTAGACGGCGGGAAAACCGTAAGGAGCAGAAGGACAAAGAGGGCCGTTTTTTTCATGATCCTATTCCTTCCTTCGGAGGACGCGCGTCACGGGGACGATCCGGAAAAAACCCACTATTTCAGCTCCAGTTCGATGGTCACCTCCCGGCCGGCCGGCAGGGACAGCTTGCGGCCCCGGACGTCTTTCATGTCCCGGATCGAACCCGCGCCCGTCTTCAGGGCGACCGTCTTGATTTCCCCCGGCGCGAAGAGCGACAGCTCCTGCGCCTTGGCCGACCGGAGAACGGCCTCGATTTTCTTGCCGTCCCAGGCCAGCCGCTTGATCTCGATTTGTCCGCGGCACAGGATGCCCTCGATCGCTCCCGATGGCCAGGCCGCGGGCTTGGCCGGGAATAGCCGAACGACGCCGGGATCGGAGGCGGCCAGCATCTTGATGAGCACGGCGGGCAGGCCGCCGCTGATATCGGTGTTGAACAGCCTCTTGGCGTTGTGCATCGAGGCCAGGTTGTGCAGCCAGTAGCGGTTCAGCAGCGGCACCAGGCAGCGATACGCCAGATCCGAATCGCCCAGGCTGGCCGCCGCCTGGCCGAGTTGGACAAGGCCGAAGGACATGAAGCCGCCCTGTTTCTCCCAGTTGCTCCAATGGCGCTCGATTTTCAGTTCGATGAGCTTCTTGAAGGCGGCCTGGAGCTTGGGATCGTTCGCGATTTCCTCGGGCATCCCGTCGTAGAGGGCGTAGAGCTGAGAGGTATGCCGGTGATTGTAATTGTCCGTGAGCTTGGGGGTCGACCATTCCTTGACCGCTCCGTCCTCGTTGACGAGATAGGGAGGCATCTTGCCGAGCATCTTTTCCCAGACGGGGATCTTGTCCCGGTTGACGTTCAATTCCCGCGAGGCGGCGATCGCGTTTCGGAGGAGTTCCTTGGCCGCGGCGACGTCCATCGTGGCGTTGAAGGACATCTGGTTCCGGGTATTGCCGGGGGCGTTCTCCGGCGACTGGGTCGGGCTGAAGACATAGGTTCCGTCCGGACCCTCATAGAGGTAATCCTCGAAAAACAGGGCCGCCTTCTCCATGAACGGCAGGGCGTGCTCGGCGAGGAATTTCCGGTCGCCCGTGTAGAGCCAGTAATCGTAGAAGAAATGGGCCGCCCAGGCCGCTCCCGCGACCCAGAATTGACCGGGGAAGGACACGGCGAAGGCGTTGTTGTAGCCGGTGGTGGTGGACCTCGACGGCAGGACGATCCCCCGCGCCCCGAAAATCCGCTCGGCGTTGACCTCGAGGTAGGGGGCCAGCCACTCCATGTAGGAGGTGTAGGCGAGCATGAGCTCCGGGGTGTTGGCCATGAGCAGGCCGGCGATGGCCGAGGGGACGTTGCCGTTGTGGGTGAAATCGCTGGCCCAGGGCGGGTCGTAGGTCCCGGCCCAGACGCCTTGGAGCGTCGGCGGCAGGTCGCTCGTGCTGGAGATGATGTTGTAGCGTCCCGCGTCGAAGACCTTCTCTAGAAGCGCCCGGGACGGCTCGGCGTCCGTCGTCTTCGCCAGGAGCGTCTCGGTCGTCAGGCCGTGGTCCGCCCCGCCGCCCAGGTCGAGCCGCATCCGGAGGAACATCTCGCCGTGGATTTTCTCGTGCCTCTCGAGAAATTCGCCGTAATTCAACGGCAGATCGGCCAGGGCCTTCTTCGTCGCCTCGATCTTCGATTTGTCGAATTCATCGAGCACCCGGATGTCGACGAACATGAGGACTTCGTCCGCGCCCTTGACCATGAGCGCCGGACCGTCCGTCGTCGTCGCGCCGCCCCGGGCGGCGACGCGGGCGACGCCTTCAAGACCCTGGATGCTTCCGGGATAGGCTCGGCTGAATCCGTGGCGGAACGTCAGAAAGTTCGAGTCGGTCGTCGTGGCGAGGTTGGCGACGTTCGCCTTGAACCTCCGGTTGTCGGGCTCGCGCGGCGCGAGTTCCAGCCGACAATGCACCAGACCCGGCCCGGGACCGCTGATCCGGACGACGGCGAGGCCGTCCGCCCGGGAAACGAAGAGCCGGCGTTCGAAAACGCCCCGGCCGTCGGACCAATGGACGATCGTCTCGCCGGTCCGGAAATCGGTCGCCCGCAGATAGCCGCTGACGTCACCCTGGACGTCCATCTTGATCCTGAGGTCGAAGGCGGGCATCAACGGATCCGGATAAAGAAAGGTTTTCTGCTCGGAGACATCGACCGCAAGCTGGGCGGCCTGGGCATAAAGTCCCCGGTCGATGAGCCGGCGGATCTCGAAAAGCCTCGTCGACGTGAGCGGAGGGAGGATCGGCGCCCTCTCGGGGACGAACATCCGCTTGTGGCTGAAGACGACGATCTCATCGAGCGGCCGCCCGAGAACGCTCGCCCCGATCGTCCCGTTGCCGCTGAGAAGTCCCTGCTCCCAGGTCTCGCCGGGATCGGAGCTGATGAAGCCGCGCTCGGGAACGGCAAGCGTCTTGGAAAATTGGGTGCCGGCTTCCGGCGGTATGGCCGGGGACGGAGCCGCGGCGATCGAAACTCCGAGACCGAACAACAGCACTGCGACAGCAGCCAGGATTCCCGTCGCTTTCATCATGGTTTTCCTCCGTGATATCGGGGGGCGCTTCGGCCATCCTTCTTATACCGCTCCAAAAGAGCGGTCAGGCGGGCGACGATCTCGGGATGTTTTTCCCAAAGGTCGTCTTGTTCCTTCGGATCCTCGGCCAGGTTGTAAAGCTGGCCCGGCGAGCCCGGCACGGGCGGCTTGCCCGCCGGAGTCATCCAGCCGCCCGACGTCTTGTTGTCGAGAATGAGCTTCCATCCTCCCTGCCGGATCGCGAACGTCCCGTTTTGCGAATGGGACACGAGCGCCTCCCGGATGGGCTTGGGACGCTTTTCCCCCAAAAGCGCCGGAGAAATGTCATAGCTGTCCGGTCCCGCGTCCTTGGAAAGACCGGCCCCGGCGAAGCGGGCGAAGGTCGCGAGGAGGTCGACCAGGCAGACGGGCTCGTCGCTCACCCTCCCCGGCTTGATCCTCTTCGGCCATCGGGCGACGAGCGGAATCCGATGTCCGCCCTCCCAAATATGCGACTTGAGGCCGCGCAGCGGCCCTTCGGACTTGTGGCCGTTGGTGCCGGGGTGGGGTCCGTTGTCGCTGGTGAAAATGAGAAGGGTGTTCTCGGCCGCGCCCAGTCGCTCCAAGGCCGTGACGACTTCGCCCACGCACCAGTCGGCCAGCATGACCAGGTCGCCCCGCGGTCCGTCCAGGCTCTTGCCCTTGACGAGTTCGGGCGGGATCCAGGGGGTGTGCGGCGCTGAGAGGAAAAGGGAGACGAAGAACGGCTTATCCGGAGACTCGGCCCGGCTCCGCTCCATGAAGGCGATCGCCCGCCTCGTGAAATGAAAATCGACGTCTTCAAGCTTATATCCCGGGGCGATCCAGCCTTTGCGCGGGCTTCCTTCCTCGCCTTTGGTCATGTCGTAGAATTCTGAAACCTGCCTGTCGGGGATGCCGTCGGTCCGGTTCTTGTCGATGAAGACGAACGGGCCGTCGATCGTCGAGCAGGCGGCGGTGAAATAGGCGTCGTCGTAACCGTGATCGAGGGGGCCGCCCTGGACCGGTTTCGAGAAATCGGCGTTGAGGCCGGTCGAGGGATCGGCGTCCTGCGAAGACCCCTTCAGGTATTTTTCGGCATCCTGCCAGGTCGGGGTGAAACCGTTCATTCTCGTCCAGCCGAGCCCGAGATGCCATTTCCCGAAGAATCCCGTGGCGTATCCCCGGCTTTTCAGAAGCGAGGCGGCCGTTGCCCGACCCGGCTCGATGAGCGGCGGCGTATACCCGCCCACGACGCCCTGCTTCAACCAGGTCCGCCAGGCGTAACGTCCGGTCAGAATCCCGTAACGGGTCGGTGTGCACACGGCCGAGGGAGAATGGGCGTCGGTGAAGCGAACGCCTCCCTTGGCGAGGGCGTTGACGTTCGGCATCGGGATTTTCGATTCCGGATTGTTGCATCCCGGATCGCCGTAGCCGAGGTCATCGGCCAGAATGAGGACGATGTTCGGAGGGCCGTCGTCTCCTCCCCCGCGCGCCCGGCATTGCGGGACGGCCAGGGCCGCGGCTCCGCACGCCATAGTCTCCAGGAACTCTCTTCGTTTGATTTTTGCCACCGGCGACTCCATCAATTTCTCTTCAGAGGAGGCCACGGCGAAGAGAAGCGGTATCGCCCGGAGCCGATTTCCAGAACGGCCGCTTCGCTTTCCTTCCCGATAGTCATGACGCCCTCCTCCCCGGCCGCTGGGCGGCCTCCCTCCAGAACCTCCGACGGATCGGCGCCGGGAATATAAACGACCGCCGTGGAATTTGGCGGGATTTTCACCTCCAGGAGGAATCGGCCCTTCTCGATCCGCCATTCGCTCCGGACTTCTCCCCGGGCCGTGTCGATGCCGCCCTTGACCCAGGCCAGATCTCCGACGGGCTGCGGCCGGATGACGATCCGGTCGAAGCCGAACGCGTCCTGGGCCGGTTGAATGCCCGCCAACCAGGAAAAAAACCATTCGGAGACCGAACCGAACATGGGATGGTTATGGGAAAAAGTATTGTCGCTGAAATCCCAGTGTTCCCAGAGCGTGGTCGCCCCGCGCTCGAGCATATGCCCCCATCCGGGAAACTCGCGTCGGGCGACGAGTTCGAAGGCCTGGTCGGCCCGGCCGGCCCGGGACAGGGCGTTGAGGACGAATTTCGTCCCGAAAATCCCGGTCGTGACATGGGGGCCTTGGGTCGCTTGAACCTTCCGGACGAGCGCCTGTCCGGCGGCCGCCCTGTCCCCGTCGGGAAGGATGCCGAGCTCGAGGGCGGCGGCAAGGGCGGCCTGGGACAGGTCCTCGAATTTTTCGGGCCCCGGCGGAAGGAGTTGGTCGAGGTAGCTCATCCTCACCGCGTCCGCCAGGCCCGCGTAGCGGACGGCGTCGCCGTCCTTCCCCAGAAGCCGGGCCAACGAGGAGACGATTTCGGCGGTTTGATAATAAAGCGGAGTCACCAGGGTCGCAACATCGGTCGGTTCGAGACTTTCGTGATCGGACAATCCCTCCCGGACGATGAAACCGGGAGTCTCCCGGATGACGATCTCGAGCCACCGCCGCGAGGTCTCGTATTGTTCCTCGACGAGGCGGCGGTCTCCGCAATGGCGGACGAGCAGGGATTGCAGATAGGGATGGGCCATCGCCCAGGCCAGCCCGCAGTACTGAATTCCGACGAACGGGGCCGTGTCCGTGAGCATCCCCCCGGGCAGGGCCGCGTCCGCCCAGTCGGCGGCCGCCTTGGCGTAGAATCCGGCCATGTCGAAATTCATCAGGAAAGCCTCGGCGGTCGCGACAAGATCCCCCCCGTAGCCGAATTTCTCCCGATGGGGACAGTCGGACTGGACGCTGAAGATGTTGCTGAGAAACGTGCGCCGGACCATCTCTTGGATGCGGTTGAGGAGTTCGTTCGAGCAGGAAAACGTCCCGGTTTCGACGACGTCCGAATTGAGCCGAAGGCCTTCCAGGTCGCCGACGCGGGGCGCTCCGGGAAGTCCGGTGACTTCGGCATAGCGGAATCCATGGAAGGTGAACCGCGGGGCGTAGGTTTCCTCTCCGACGCCCTTGGCGATGTAGAGATCGCTCTGCTCGGCGACGTCGGGCGCGCCGGGACCTCCGATCGGTTCCCCGTCCTTTCTCCGGCCCTTGATTTGGCCGCAGACCGAGGTCAAGGGATTGAGGCTGCCGTCCTCGCGGAGCAGCTCGCCGAAACGGATCCGGACCGCCGTCCCGGCGGGCGCCCGGAGGCGGAGGCGCACCCACCCGGCGAAATTCCGGCCGAGGTCGAAGATGAAAACACCCGGCCGCGGTTCGGTGACCCGGACGGATTTGATCCGGGCCGTGATTCTGATCGGAGGCTGGGGCTGGGCTTGGAGAGGACCGACCGCCGAAGCGCAGGGGACGGCCCCGGCCCATCCGGCATCCTCGTCTCCCGGCTTGTCCCAGCCGTCGATTTCGCGCCGGGCGTCGTAGACTTCCCCCAGATAGACATTGTTCCGCAAGACCGGGCCGGGCCGGACTTTCCAGCTCGCGTCCGTGGCGACCACAACCCGGGTTCCGTCTTCGAGATCGGCCTCCAATTGGCCGATCACCCGCGGGCGGCCGACGGGCAGAGCGTCGCGAAGATTCCGGCGGCCCCACATCCGGAGCGGAAGCGGGTTGAACCAGCCGTTTCCGGCCGTAAGGCCGAGGACATTCTCTCCCTCCTGCAGGAGCCCGGTCACATCATACGTGCTGTAATAAACACGTTTCAGATAGTTGGTCCAGCCGGGATCCAGGACATGGTCGCCGACCCGACGTCCGTTGAGAGACGCTTCGTAATAGCCGAGGCCGGTCACATAAAGCCGGGCCCGCCTCGCCCGGAGGGGAAGGCGGAACGATTTCCGGAACAGCGGCGCCGGATCGTCGGCGTAAAAATCCTCCTCCCGCGCCGGCGCCGGCCGTCCGTCCTCGATCCAGACGGCTTTCCAGCCGCCCGGATCGAGAAACGCCGTCTCCCAGGATGCCGGCCCGCTCCAGGCCGAAGGATTGTCATCGGCGTCCCACACCCTGACTTTCCAGAAGTACCGCCGTCCGCTCCGGAGAGGCCGGCCGCCGTACCTGACCTCAAGCGTCTCGCCCGAGGAGACCCGGCCGCTGTCCCACAGATTTCCCTCGTCTGCCGCCAGGGATGCGGACGAATCGGCGACCAGGATTTGAAAAGCTTTCTGGACTTGGCCCCGGCGCCCCGACTCCAGGATCCAGCTCAGCCGGGGACGGGGAACGTCGATGCCCAGGGGATCGAGGCGGAGTTCGCATTTCAATCCGGTCGGAGTGAGGTCTGGGGCGGCCGCATCCGCGAAGGATGCCGGCCGCCCCTGGAAAACAAGAAAATCGAAAAGGAGGACGACGCCGACGAACCCGAGGGGCACCTTTCCGGGCCTCATGAGGGCGTCCCCGATCCCGTCACCGGAAACTTCTCCCGGCTTCGAGGAGCTCCCGGATCCAACGCCGGCAACGTTCCCCCAGGTCATCGAGCTCGGCCCGAAAACGGGCCTTTCCGGCGAGGTTGTGTTTCTCCAAAGGATCCGCCTCCAGGTCGAAAAGCTCGCGGTATTCGGGATGCCCGGGATACTGGATGTATTTCCAGCGGTCGGTCCGGACGCATTCGCTCCGCGGAATCTCCGGATGGTCCCAGAGCTCCTCGCAAAAAATTTCCGTGCGCCAGTCAGGCTTGGCCCGGCCGAGGAGCGGCCGGAGGCTCCGCCCTTGGATCGCCGCAGGAATCCGCACTCCGGCAAAGTCCAGAATCGTGGCCGGAAGATCGACGTTCAGGGCCATCTCCCGCCTGACCAGACCGCGGCGACGGCGCGGCGCGCGAGGATCGCAGATGACAAGAGGGACATTGATCGACGGATCGTACATCAGCCACTTGTCGGCATACCCGCGTTCGCCGAGAAAGTAGCCGTTGTCCGACGTGTAGATGACGATCGTCTTCCGGTCCAGGCCCAGGCGGACGAGTTCGGCCTGAATCCGTCCCAGGACCATGTCGACGCCGCTGATCATCCTGTAGTAGCCCTTGACCATCGCCTGGAATTTCTCGGGGGTGTCGAACCGCCAGGCCCAGCGCGTCCGGTTCATCGTGTTCTTCAGGAAATCGGGCTGGGCTTCATAATAGAATGAGTCGGCGAGTTCCGGAACGGGAATTCGCGCCTCTTCGTACAGGCCGTCGAGGGCCGGCGGCCAGAAATACTGCTTGGGATTTCCGTCGTCGGCATGGGGCGCCCAGGGGCACCGAAC
>VGJF01000016.1 GCA_016867585.1 Candidatus Aminicenantota bacterium
GAGCGGATGATCGACGCCGTCGCCCCCTTCGCCGATGGCCTCGTCGTGGTCAAGGACTCGAACAAGGACGGCCGTTTCACGAAGATCGCCGAGAAAGCCAAGATCCCGCTGACCCAGATCGATTACGCCCTCGGCCTCGTCGACGTCGTCAAGAAGATGTTCGGAGCGTGACCCCGACGCCTGACTGTTTTGACTTCGCCGCCGTCGTTTTGATATAAGTCGGTCTCTCGAATTCCGTTCCTCATGGAGGAGTCCATGCCTTCTCGGAAGCGTCTTTCCCTCATTCTCGCCGCCGTCGCCGTCTTCTCCCTCTCGGCCCCGTCCTGGGCCCAGCTGACCTCGCCCAAGGCCGAGTTCGGGTTCGAGATCGGCGACGACTACCAGCTCGTCAATTACACCCGGTTGGCGGCCTGGTGGAAGAAGTTGGACCGCCAGTCCGAGCGGATGTCCCTCGTCGAATTCGGCCGATCGTCCGAGGGGCGGCCGATGATCATGGCCGTCATCACGGCCCCCAAGAATTTCGCCAAGCTGGCCCGCTACAAAGACATCAGCAGGCGCCTGGCCCTGGGCCAGGGTTTGACCGACGCCGCCGCCCGCCAGCACGCCGCCGAGGGCAAGGCCGTCGTCTGGATCGACGGCGGCCTCCACGCCAGCGAGATCGTCGGCTCGCAGACGATCGCCGAGCTCGTTTGGCAGATGGTCAGCGGGAAGGACGCCGAGACCCTCCGCCTTCTCGACGAGGTCATCCTCCTCGCCGTCCCGGTCAACCCCGACGGGCTCGAGCTCGTGGCCGACTGGTACATGCGGGAGCCCGATCCCAAGAAGCGGACGATGAGCGGTCTGCCCCGCCTCTACCAGAAGTACATCGGCCACGACAACAACCGCGACTACTACATGGTCACCCAGAAGGAGACCGAGGCCGTCAGCCGCCAGCTTTACATCGAATGGCATCCCCAATTCCTCTACAACCAGCACCAGACGGGGCCGTCGGGGACCGTCCTCTTCTGCCCCCCCTTCCGGGACCCGTTCAACTACACCTTCGACCCCCTCATTCCCATCGGGACCGACCTACTCGGCCTGGCCATGCATGAGCGATTCGCGGCCGAAGGCAAGCCCGGGGCGATCATGCGCGGCGGGGCCGGCTACTCGACCTGGTGGAACGGCGGTCTGCGGAGCACGGGCTATTTCCACAACATCATCGGAATCCTGACCGAGATCATCGGCAATCCGACTCCGATGACCATCCCCTTCATCCCGGACCGGATGCTTCCTCGTGGCGATTACCCCTACCCGATCATGCCCCAGGCCTGGCATTTCCGCCGGTCGATCGACTATTCCATCACGGCCTGCAAGGCCATCCTTGACTTCGCCGCCCGGCGACGCGAGGAAATCCTCTGGAACCGCTACGTCATGGCCAAGAACGCCATCGCCAAGGGGAACACCGACACCTGGACGTTCCAACCCCGGACGATCGCCGGCCTTCGCGACCGGATCGACAAGGAACGGGCCGCCCAGACGGGTCAGGCCGCGGCGCCTCCGGCCGGCCAGCGCGGCGGACAGCGGGGCGGAGTGGACGTCAAATACTTCGAGGCCCTCCGCGACCCGGCCAAGCGGGACCCCCGTGGATTCATCATTCCTTCCGACCAGCCCGATTTCCCGACGGCCGTGAAATTCGTCAACACCCTGATGAAAAGCGGGGTCATCGTCCACCGGGCGGTCAAGCCCTTCACGGTCGCGGGAAAAACCTATCCCCAGGGCTCCTTCGTCGTCAAGTCCGCCCAGGCCTTCCGATCCCATCTCCTGACCATGTTCGAGCCCCAGGACCACCCCGATGACTTTCCCTACCCCGGCGGCCCTCCGCGCCCTCCTTATGACAGCGCCGGTTGGACGGTCGCTTTCCAAATGGGGATCGCCTTCGACCGGATTCTCGACGGCTTCGACGGTCCGTTCGAAGCCCTTCCCGGACTCGTCAAACCGCCCGCCGTCGCCCTCGGCGGCGCCCCCGAAAAAGCCGCCGGGTTCATCCTCGACCACCGCCTCAACGATGTTTTCATCCTGACCAACCGCCTGATGAAGGCGGGCCGGGACGTCTTCTGGATGAAGCAGCCCCTCCGGGCGGGCGGAAAATTATTCTCTCCGGGGGCCGTCTACATCCCCAACGACGCCGCGGCCCTGCCCATCCTCGAAAAGGCGGCCCGGGAGCTCGGACTTGTTTTCACGGCCGTCGACCTCGCCCCGGTGGGCGAAGCTTACAAACTGAAACCCGTCCGGATCGGCCTCTGGGACACCTACGGCGGCTCGATGCCGTCCGGATGGGCCCAGTGGATCCTCGAACAGTTCGAATTCCCTTACGAGGTCGTCTACGCCCCCGCCCTCGACGCCGGGAATCTCAAGTCCAAGTTCGACGTCCTCGTCTTCGTCGGCGGGGCCGTCCCGACCTTCGTCGCCTCGGGCGACGCCGAGGAGACGATGTTCCGCCAATTCGCCCCCCAGCCCCAGCAGAACATCCCCGACGAGTTCAAACACATGATCGGCCGGGTGACGGCCGAGAAGACGATCCCCGAGCTCCGGACGTTCGTCGAGGCGGGCGGAACGATTCTGGCGATCGGAAGCTCGACCGCGATCGGCTATCACTTCAAGCTCCCGATAACGAACCATCTCGTCGAAAAGACGGCCGACGGCCGGGAAGTCCCGCTCCGCTCCGAAAAGCTTTACGCCCCCGGCTCGGTCCTCCGGGTCCGAGTGGACAACGCCCACCCCCTGGCCTACGGGATGGAAGAGCGGACGGACATCTTCTACAACAACAGCCCGGTCTTCAGCCTGAGGCCCGAGGCGCCGCTCAAGGACGTCCGGCCCGTGGCCTGGTTCGAGGACGAGAATCCTCTCCGAAGCGGCTGGGTCTGGGGGGACGTCTATCTTCGCCGGGGGACGGAGGTTGTCGAGGCCCAGGTCGGCATGGGGAAAGTCTTCCTCTGCGCCCCGGAGATTCTCTTCCGCGGCCAGCCCCACGGGACGTTCAAGTTTCTATTCAACGGGATTTACTACGGTCCCTCGGACTCCATTTCGTTGAAATGAAAAAAACGGGGGACGTGATACCCTGTCCCCCGAATTCCAATTTTCTTTACGTTTTCGGCAGGAAATAGAGGGACAGGGTATCACGTCCCCCGTTTTATTTTAAGAAACGATTTTTCCGTCGATCCCGACGACGACCTTGCGGAGGGTGATCTTCGTCCCGGACTTTTCGACCGCATCCTCGACCATGTGGTGGAGGCCCGAACAGCAGGGCACGGTCATGATCGCCACCGTGACCGACTTGACGGCGTTCAGCTTGATGATCTCGGCCAGCTTGTCCACATAGCCTTCCGTGTCGTCGAGCTTGGGGCAGGCGATGACGAGCTTCTTGCCCTTGAGCAAATCCTGATGGAAGCTCCCCAGGGCAAAGGCCGTGCAGTCGGCGGCGATGAGCAGGTCGGCGTTCTTGAGATAGGGGGCGAAAGGCGAGACGAGGTGGAGCTGGACCGGCCACTGGCTGAGTTCGGACCTGCCCGAAACCGTCTTGTCCTCCTCTTCCGGCCCGCGCTTGATCTCCTGGGCCATGGTCGAGGGACATCCGCAGGCCATCGTCCCGGGCTTGGCCTTGGGGACGTGATGGGCTTTCGGCGCGCCATGGCCGTCCCCGTCGCCGGCGAGGCCATGGACGTTCCGGGCCGCCTCCGCCCCCCGGGTCTTGAGGACGTGCTTATAGGTTTCCTGGGGGTCATATTCCTCGCTCTCCCGCTCGACGACCTTCAAGGCGTCGGTCGGGCAGACGCTCAGGCAGGCCCCCATGCCGTCGCAGAAGAGCTCCCGGACGAGAACGGCCTTCCCCTTCTCGTCGAGCTCGAGGGCCCCTTCGGCGCAGGCCGTCGTGCAGAGCCCGCAGCCGTTGCAAAGGTCCCGGTTGATTTCGATGATCTTTCTCTTGGCCATCGTTTGTCTCCTTTTTCGAAATCAATGATACGAACTCGAGGATGGAATGGCCTTGACATAAGTCAAGACGCCCTCAAGAGCCGATAGCGCGGCCGTGTCCCCCGAGCGAAGACGTGGGACCCTCGAGGCAGACGAAGACGCTTTTAAAACTTTGGGACCAGTGATACTGACCCCCTCTACTCCCCCTTTCGTAGGGGAAGCCCCGAAACAGGTGAGCGGCCCTGGGGATCGGAGGGGGATATGGCCGCGCCATTCGGCGACGATATCCAATCGGCGAATAGTCCGACGCCCGGCCGGCCTCAGTCGGGTTCGATTTCGGCCTTGAGCCGGAGGCAGTCCCGGATCTTGATCGCCCGGCCGCGGACCTCGATCAGGCCGTCCTCCTGCATCTGCTTCAGCGACCTGGACAGCGTCTCGGCGACCGTCCCGAGAAGCCTGGCCAGCTCGCCCTTGGTCACCGGGAGGTCGATGACCCCGGGGCATCCGGCGCAACGGCGGACGAGGTACTCCGCCAATCGCTGGCGGACGGTCTTCAGGCCCAAGCTCTCGACCCGGCCGCTGAGGAGGATGCACTTCCGGGCCAGAAGGCCGATGAAGAAACAGGCCGCGGCCGGGGAGCGCTCCACGCTCCGCCAGATCTCGGCTCGGTCGAAAGTGCGAATGACGGAATCGCGGGCGGTCTCAGCCGAGAAAGGGTAGCGCCCTTGATGAAAAGCGACCGCCTCGCCCAGGAAATCGCCGTCTTCGAGCCTGGCGACGTCGAGCTCGCGGCCTTGTTCGTCCGTTTTGAAGACGCGAACCGCTCCCGACTCGATGAAATAGAAGCGCGTCGCCTCGTCGCCGGCATGAAAGAGCGCCGTCTTGGCCGGAAGCCTCTTGCTCGGGCCGAGGGCCAGGATGTCGGGGCTGGGGCGAGGCGAGATGCTCACAGCCAGCCGGCCTTTCGCTCGAGTTTGGCTTTCAAGGCCGCCAGGAAATCCGGATGGAGGACGACCCCCAGGTCCTGGGCCTTCAGGGCATACTCCCAAGCCTTCCGGAAATCCCCGGCGCGGAAATAACAGACGGCGAGGTTGTTGGCCAGGGGGCCGTCATCGGGGGCCATGGCGGCCGCTTTGAGGAAGGGCTGGAGGGCGTCATCGGCCCTACCCTCGTGGAGGAGCAGGCTTCCCCACTGAACCCAGGCGTCCTTCAGGCTCGGGTCCCGTTCGGCCGCCCTTCGCGCCTCCGCGACCGCCCGGCCGAAATCCCCCTTCTGGACATAAGCCAGGCTGAGGTTGAGAAACGCCCTGGCCGAAGCATACCCTTGGCTCAAAGCCTCCTCGACCTCCCGTATCCCCTCGTCCAGCCTTTTCCGCCTGAGGAGGCAGTATCCGTAGTTCGCCCGGGCCTCGGCGAAGGCCGGTTGGATGTCGAGGGCGGTGACGAAGTGAAGCTCGGCCTCGTCCGCCCGGCCCATTTCGAAAAGACAGACCCCGAGATTGTAGTGGGCCTTCTCGTGCCGGCGGTCGAGGGAGAGGGCTTTCTCGTAGGCGGCGACGGCCTCCTCGGGCCGGCCTTCCTGGCGGCGGATGTTGCCGAGGACGTTCCAGGGGTCGGGGAGGGCGGGATCCAGCTCGCCGGCTTTCGCCGCCAGCTCGGCCGCCGCCCCGAATTCCTTTTTCCGGAAGTGCACCTCGGCCAGATTGCTCATGGCCAGGGGGAAATGGGGCTGGATCCTCAGGGCTTCCCGGATCTCGCGCTCGGACGCGGCGAGGTCGCCGAGGCGGAGGCTGACTTCGCCCAGGTTGTTCCGGGCTTCGGCCATGTTGGGCTTGAGGCCGATGGCCCGCCCGTAGGCTCCCTTGGCCGAGGCCAGGTCTCCGTTTTTCGCCAGGGCGATGCCGAGATTGTAGAGGACGCGGGGAAAGTCGGGATTGGCCTTGAGGATTTCCCTGTATTGGGCGATCGCCTCGTCGACCCGTCCCATCCTCCGCAGGGCGATCCCGACGAGGTTCCGGGTATCCCAATTGCCCGGATTGAGCTTCAAGGCCTCGTCGCACGACTCGAGGACGCGCGAATATTCCTTCTCGTCAAGCCGGATTTGGGCCAGGGCGATGAAGGCGTCGTCCAGAAACGACATGTCGGGCCGGCCTTTCTCGTCGGCCAGTGATTTGAAGGCCGTCCGGGGAAGGCCGGACGCGATTTCGGCCTGAACAAAACGGCAGATTTCCTCATAAACGGAGGCCAGCTCGAGCCTTGCCCGACGGGGGAAGACGGGCTCGACCCGGTTGAACGTCCGGGCGCGCCCTGCGGCCACGGCCCTGGCGTTGAGGTCGTCGAACCGGGACTGGGGGACGAAATAATTCATCACCGAGTCCGAGAGGGGGACGTGGACGGCTCCGAAGAGATGCCCCAGCTCGTGCCGGAGGGTCCTGACGGGCGGCGGGGCCGATGGAGGATAGGTCAGGACGACGATGGCTTCCTGGAAGAGGGCGTAGCCGTAGAAGGTCTGGCCGAACCGCTCGTATCCGAGGATGGCCAAAAGGATGTCCTCCCCGTCCTTGGCAAGCCGGTTGTCGAGGTCCCGGGCGGCGGTTTCGACGGCCACAGTCTCGGAGGGGGGGGCCCAGAGGGCGTGGCCGGCGATTTCGAATCGGAGGTCGGCGATCCGCTCGATTTCGGAGGCCGCCGCCCGCAGGCACGATTCGGCCTTCATCCGCCACGCCGGATCCTGACGGAACGCCGAGTCCGTCAGGATCTTGACCGTCACCGTCCGCGTCTCGGCCGCTGCGGATATCGCGCCCAAAAAAGCCAGAAATGCCGCTGAGGCGGCGCCTCGTCTTCCCCGTATCATACCGCCATTTTACCGCGCCGCCCCGAGAATGTAAATCCGGCCGAAAACGGGGGCAACGGTCACCGCCAAGCTTGAATTCCAGAATTCGGGATTATATGATGGTCCTCAAGAGGCGGAATCGAATTCGCGTGACATGAAGATCAAAGAGATCATCGAAACGATCAACCGCATGGAAGCCGACGGAATCATCGATCGGTATGCGGTCGGAGGAGCGGTGGGGGCAACGTTTTATCTGGAGCCCGTCGCGACGATGGATCTCGACATCTTCATCCCCCTTCGCCTCGAACCGGGCCGCCCATTCATCAGCCTGAATCCCGTCTTCGAATATTTATCCGCCCGCGGTGGTGTCCCGGAAGGCGAATACATCCGCCTCGCCGGATGGCCCGTTCAATTCCTGCCGGCCGCCGGAGGGCTGGCGGAAGAGGCCCTGGCCGAAGCCATGGAGACGGATATCGAGGGGACATTCGTCCGCGTCTTCTCCGCCGAACACCTGGCCGCGCTCGCCCTGCAAACGGGACGGGCAAAGGATAAGGCCAGATTGCTGCAATTTCTCGAATCCGGGATTCTCGACATGTCGAAATTCCGGGCGATCCTCCTTCGGCACGGATTGGGTGAAGCCTGGCGGCGCTTCGAACGTCAGTTCCGGGACGAGCAGCCATGAACTTCGAATGGCGTAAAGTCCGGGAATCGAAGCGCGAACTTCGGCTCAGGCTTGCAGCGCTGCCCATCGCCGAAAAATTGAAGATGCTCGAGGAACTCCGAGACCGGGCCATGAAGATCAAACGACCTCCTCGACCATCGACGCCGCCGGGCCGGTCCTGACGGCGGCGTCACTCCGCCCTAACCATCCGATAGACCTTAAAATCGCGGGAGCCGTCCGGCCTTTCCCTCCCATCCCCTCGAACATCTTCGTCCGTTCCCGCTTGACATCTTCCGCGATTTCGACCGGAACCGCCTCCTTGCGGATTTTCCGGACGAGCTTGCCGGTCTGGTCGTACTTGAGGATTTCATAGCCCCGTTTCTCGTTGACGAGATAGAGATGTCCCCCGGCGAGGACGCACCGAAGAACCGGCTGGGAGACGATGCCCCGAAATCCCAGGGTGTCGGGATCATAGGTCGTCCTCCGGTCCAGGATAGCGATTTCGCGGAATTCGCCGTCGAGCAGGCAGAAGACTTCCTCCGGCACCGGAGATTTCTCGAAGCGGTTCTGGCGAAGGCAGAGATAATTTCCCCCTTCGAGGGGAAGGACGATGCGGCCTTCATCTTTCAATGTTCGGAAGCATTTCGATATGTTCATCTTGAATTTCCCGATGGGAACGATATCGTTGGCCACGGAAAGGTTTTTCATTATTTGGCTCCTAATTTAAGTCTCTTTTTACATCTAAATATAGTCAATTTCGATCATTGCAAGCCCGTAAAACAGACGGGCAACGTTTCGGGGGGACCGGCGGTTTGATAGAATGATGACGGACCGGATGGCCGACCCTTCGCATCTTCGTGGAGGATTCTATTTGAAAAACAAAATTCGGCTTATCGTATTTAGCTTTGCCCTTTCTGCCATCGTATTTCAGGCTTCGGGTGTGTCACTCGCGGCCGGCCAAACCGCCGAAGCCCAGCTTCCGCAAATACCCGCCGGCAAGACCGCCGAGGCCTATGTCAAGGCTTTCAACGCCGGCGAGGATGCCGTCAAGGAATTCATCGAAAAGTTCTTCGCCAAGGACGCCCTCCAAAAGGCGCCCATCGAGATGCGCCTGGAAAGATACCGCCAGATCAAACGCGAGCTCGGGAGCCTCAAGCTCGAAAAGGCCGCAGAATCGGGCCCCAGCTTTTTCGGCCTCACCGTTCGGGCAGAAAACGGCCAACTCCTCCGGCTCGACTTCGAATTCGAGGCGGCCGAGCCGCATGGCCTTCTCGGAATCCGGATCGAAGCCCTGGGCGGCCCCGGCGACGAAGGCCCCAGGCCCGATCCCAAAAAGGACGACGCCGAGCTCCTCGCCGCCGTCCGGGACTATGCCGCCGAAGCCACCGCGGCCGACAATTTTTCCGGGGCGATCCTCATCGCCCGTAACGGGGTTCCCGTCTACGAGGAGGCTTATGGTTTCGCCGACCGGGAGAAAAAGATCCCGAACCGGATCGGCACCAAGTTCAATATCGGGTCGATCAACAAATCGTTCACCTCCCTGGCCGTCCGCAAGCTGGCCGCGGAGAAAAAGCTCTCGCTCGAAGACACGATCGGCAAGTTCCTGCCCGACTATCCGAACAAGGTCGCCGCCGCAAAGGTCAAGATCGCCCATCTCCTGACCATGAGCTCCGGCATCGGCGACTTCTTCGGCCCGCGCTACGAGGCGGCCGACAAGGAGAAAATCCTGACCCTGGCCGACTACCTTCCCCTCTTCGCCGACCGACCCCTCGCCTTCGAACCCGGCCAGGGCAACCTCTATTCGAACGGCGGATTCATCGTCCTCGGATTGATCATCGAAAAGGTCACCGGCCAGGACTATTACGACTACATCCGGGAAAACATCTTCAAGCCGGCCGGGATGACGGATTCCGGCTGGACGAAGAAGGCCGAAGCCGTCGCCGACCGGGTCGTCGGATACGTCCGCGAAGGATCAGTCTGGAAGACCAACGACGACACGCTTCCGGGAAAGGGGAGCTCGGCCGGCGGAGGCCACTCGACCGCCCGCGACCTCCTCAAGTACACGCTTGCTCTTGAAAAGGGCCTCTACGGTCCGGCCGGCGAGGAAAACCGCGGGGGGATGGGGATCGCCGGAGGTGCGCCGGGCCTCAACGCCGCCCTCGAATGGATGCCCAACCGCGGCTGGACGATCATCGTCATGGCCAACCTCAGCCCGCCGGCCGCGATGCGCGTCGCCCGGCAGATCCGGGCTTGGCTGCCGCGCTGAACGGCACGGACGTTACTTCGTTTTCGCTGCCGGGAGGAAATTCTCCAGCCCATCGCCGCCGGTCCCCGGCTCGGACTCCGTTTGCATGGCGGGGGCGGTTTCCATAAGATAGGTCCGTGTATCCCGCCCGCCCACCGGAGGGTCGACAACCATGAAAAAAATCCTCTCCGCCGCCGTCGCGCTCGTCCTGACGACCGTGTGGCTTCTCCCGGCCCAAACGCCGAAGGCCGCGGCCGTTCAGGCCGTCCCCCGGGCCGACTATCTCGCCTACGCCCGGGCCTCGGCCGATTGGACATGGACCCATTACGACGAGCTCATCGCGAAATGGAGGCAGACCTTCGACCCCAAGAACGTCTTCGGCTACCGGCCGCCCGGCGGCCTGCTCGAAATGGCCGTCATCTATGCCGCCCTTTACGAGCGCGAGAAACGGCCCGAGTACGCCGAACGGGCGAAGAAAGTCGTCTTGACTTACGGCGACTACCGCTCGGAATTCCCCGATTGGGCCCGCAAGGCCCGCTTCGACTACGAGGACGGCGTGCCCGCCTTGCCCGACTTCTTCACGACGGCCCGCTACATCCGGGCCTACGACGTCCTCCATCGCCTCGGCCGCCTCTCCGCGGCCGAAAACGCCATGGCCGAAGGCGTTATCACCGAAAGCATCAACTACCTCCTCCGGACCCAGGAATGGGGGGCGATGAACCGGGCCATCCTCAGGGCCGAGACCCTGGCCTGGGCCGTCCGGGCCCTCCCGCGCCATCCCGGCGTCAAGACCTGGGACATGCAGCGCCGCGCCCTGGGCGACGACAACTGGGGCAACTGGGAGATCGAGGACGCCCAGATCTACCACGGCGTCTGGCTGTACGCCCTGATCGGTTACGCCGACGCCTTGGGCAAAACCGAGGCCCTGTTCCACACCCCCGAGATGTACTACTACGCCCAGTATTTCCTCAACCTCATGTCTCCGGCGGGGATGATCCCCGATTTCGGCGACGCCCACTGGGAGGCCAACTGGCCGCATTATCTCGTCTTCTTCGAGGCCGCGGCCGCCCGGTACAAGAATCCGGCTCTCCGCTGGGCGGCGGCGACGATCGCCCGCAGGTTCGTCGACTTCAAGAACCCGACGAGCGTCGGCCTGGGCTTCATGTTCCTCGACATCGTCCGCTGGGGCTCGGACGCCGTCCCGCCGGCCCCGCCGACGGAGCTCTCCATGGAAGTCATGGAGGACGTCCAGGGCAAGAAAATCGTCTTCCGCGACGGCTGGGAGCCGGACTCGGCGTATCTCCTCCTCAACTACCGCGACGAAGGAGACGGCGGCCTGAACTTCCGCGACTATCTCCGCGACTCGATTCCGGTCGAAGAGGAGAAGATGACCCACGGCCACGCCGACGAGAATTCGATCGTCCTGATGATGAAGGGCGGCTCGGTCCTCCTCCACGACGCGGGATACAGGGATTTCATGCCCAGCGGGCCGTTCGGCCAATTCCGCCAGGACTACTTCCACAACCGCCTCTGCGTCCGTCCCGAAAAATACTTCATGGGCCAGGCCGCGGGCGAGTCGCGCTACAGCGTCCCCGAAGCCGTCCCGGGACAGGGGATCCTCGACTTCCTCCGCAACGCCGGCTCCTACCGGAAGGTCCGGACCCAGAAAGTCGATTTCCTGGCCCTGGATGACGTCGAATATGCCCGGACCCGGACGATCGACGACAACTGGGGATATGCCGCCGACCGGGTCGTGGTCCGAGTCAAGGAGGCCGGGGCCTACGTCGTCTTCGACTTCTTCAAGTCCCTCCGCGAGGAGTTCTTCACCCTGGCCAACCTCTGGCACACCCGGAAAATCCACGCCCGGGGCGATCACTGGTACGACACGGGCTACGATATCATCACCGGCTCGGGCGGGGCGCCGGCCAAGCTTCCCGAAACGACCCGCCTCCTCATCGTCTTTCCCGAGACGGATTTCAAGCTGGAGAGCGTCACCCCCCAGAAGCGCCACTACCAGGATGAGCTGACGATCGCCCAGGCGACGGGCCAGCACTTCGAGCTCGGCGAAACGGTCGGCTTCGCGACCGTCCTCCTCCCCCATCCCGCCGGCGCCGACCCCGCCGCCCTGGCGGCCCAGGTCCGGCTTGTTCCCGTCGAGGCCTCCCGCGCCGGCCTGGCCGTCGAGATCGAATCGGGCGGGAAGCGCTATCTCGTCGGGGCCAAGGCCGACCTCCGGCAGGACATGGCCCGGGACAACAAGCGGCCGAAGTACACTTACGAGGCCGGAAAGATCAAGTTCGGCGATTTCGAAACAAACGGCGACTTTCTCTATGCCTCGGTCGGCGGGGGCTCCCTCGCCTACACGGCCGTCAACCTGACCCGCATCTTCCACAAAGGGAAGCCGCTCCACGAGGCCAAGCCCTGGCTGTCCGGGCTGGCCTTCGACGGCCGGCCCGACGCCCTGGAACAGGGCAAGCTCCGGTATTGGAGGGACACGGTCGACCTCATATGAGGCTGAACCCTCGGCCCGGCGTTTTCGTATAGGAGGAATGAGGAGAGACCATCATGCGCCTGCATTCAACGGCCCTTTTCGCCGTTATCGTCCTGGCGACTCTGGCCGCGGCTTGCGAAAGAACTCCGCGGATCGACCAGACGACGACGGCCGTCACCCCGCTCGACAACGCGACTTCGGCCAGCGTCCGGATCCGGCCGGGCGCGGGCGAAGTCGTCGTCCGTGGAGGAGAGATCGGGGATCTGATGAAGGGGACCTTCCGCTTCAACCGGCGCCATTTCGAGCCTCGGGTCGACGTCCTCAAGGTCGGCGACCGGGCCCGGCTGGTCATCGAGCGCCGCCGCTCACGGACAATTTTCCTCGGCCCAATCCGGAGCACATGGGATATCCAGCTCACGAATCGCGTCCCCCTCGACCTCGATTTCGACCTCGGCGCCGGGGAGGCCGAGCTCGACTTGCGCGGCCTCAACCTCCGGAGCCTGGCCGTCGACATGGGCGTCGGCAAGCTGACCCTCGACCTTACCGGAACGAGGGAGGGGCGTCTCGAGGCCTCGATCGACGGCGGCATCGGGGAGGCGACCGTCTACCTCCCGACCGAGGTCGGCGTCCGGGTCCGGGTCGACGGGGGCCTAGGGTCGATCCGGGCCGACGGATTCGTCAAGACCGGCAAGGTCTTCACCAACCCGGCCGGCGAGAAATCCGGGTCGGTCGCGATCGACCTCGAGATCGACGGCGGCATCGGCAGCGTCAGCCTCCGTCTCCGGGATTCCCGCTCCGCCTCTTTCTGATCGCGGCCTCGTCCATCCGCCGGCTCCCCATCGGCCGGCCAACGGCGGATTGACAAAGCCGCCCCGCCCGGCTACAATTTTTATCGGATTATGAAAAAATCGACCGCCCTCTCCCTCCTCCTCGCCGCCGCCGGGCTGGCCCTGGCCCAGCAGGTCATCGAAGAACGCGTCACCGTCGTCAACGTCGAGGTCCCCGTCCGCGTCTTCCAGGGAGACCGTTTCGTCGACACCCTGACGATCGACGACTTCGAGCTCTTCGAGAACGGGCGGCCGCAGCCGCTCGAGGCCGTCTACCTCGTCAAGCGCCGGGCCATCGAGCGCCGGGACGAGGTCAAGCGCTTCGCCCCCCAGACGAACCGCTCCTTCTATCTCATTTTCGAAATCTCGGAATACCTCCCCAAAATGGGGGATGCCCTGGATTATTTCCTCCGCGAGGTCATCATGCCGGGCGACAGCCTGACCGTCGGCACGCCCATGAAATCCTACCGGATGAAGCCGAAAGCCTTCGAGGCCCGCTCGCGCGAGGAGATCTCGGCCCAACTGAAGGGCATCCTCCGCCGGGACACCCTCCAGGGCAGCACGGAGTACCGGGACATCATCCGAGACCTCGAGGGGCTCGCCCAGGCGATCACGGTCGGTCTTTCGACGAACTCCGACCAGATGGCCGACAAGGTCCTGACCATCGACAACAGCAGCCTGGAATTCCAGGGGGGAGCGAGCTTCGACGAGCAGCTCAACGTCTACGCCATGACCCTGGCCCGCCTCGACGACCTCCGGACGATCGACCAAGCCCAGCTCCTCGGCTTCGCCGACATGCTGAGGACCGAGGACGGCCAGAAATACGTCTACATGTTTTACGAGCGGGAGTTCGTCCCCAAGATCCAGCCCCGTCTCCTCTACCAGTACATCGACCTCCACCAGGACCGCCCCGACATCAACCAGACGATCCACGGGATCTTCGAGTTCTACAAGCGCGACGTCCCCTTCAACGTCGACAAGGTCAAGCGGGCCTTCGCCGACGCTTCGACGGCGATCCACTTCCTCCTCTTGACGCCGCCGGCGAAGATGTCCTCCGTCGTCGCCTATGCCGAGCAATCCGAGGACATCTTCAGCGCCTTTTCCGAAATGGCCTCGGCCACCGGCGGGTTTATCCAGAACTCGGCCAACCCCGTCTCCCTGATGAAGAACGCCGTCGAAGCCTCGGAGACCTACTATCTCCTCTATTACACCCCCCGGCCTTACCTCAAGGACGGCAGCTTCCGCGAGATCCGGGTTCGGGTCAAGGACCGCGGCCTCCGGGTCGTCCATCGCTACGGGTACATCGCCAACTGACCCTCGCCCGTCCCGCCCTTCCCGTCCGGCTCACCCGTCGAGCCGGAACATGTAGTCCGGGTCGATCCTCGGCCTGTCGTTCCGGTGCCGCTCCATGAGGGCGATTTTCTTTTCAAGAAGGGCGGGAAAATTCCGGCCGTGGATGAACGGCGTCTCCCCGAAATCGGAGACCATCATCCACTCGAGGGGGGCCTCATGCCAGAGCCGGATCATCTCCCGGGCGTTCCGGATTTCCCGCTCGGCCATCTCCCGGAGCAGGGCCCGGCATTCGGCCCGCCGCCTCGGGCTTTTCGTCTCCTGAAACTCCCTGACGGCGTATATCCAGACGCCCGCGTTCCGGAGCGTCTCGTAAAGGCCTCGGAGGGCCCTGAGGCGGGCCGCCTGATCGGCGAAAACCCCGGCCGGCTTCTCCTCCCCCCGGCCGGCGGCCCGGTCCCGCTCCCTCTCGGCCAAGGCAATGGCCGAGCCGAGCGGCCCCCAGACTCGGCGGTCGATCCGGCGAAACGCCTTCCGGGCATAATCCTTGGTGATCAATTCGAAGAGGACGTCCTTGCCGAGGTCGACCTTGTTCGGGTTGTGGACGGGGCTGACCATGATGTTTTCGTAATAGGTCCGCTCCTCCTCCGGGATCCGCTCGATGTCCGGGACGAGGGGACGGACGAGAAGCCGGTTCCAGACCGTCCCGAATCCGGAGTACAGCGACATCGGCACGAAATGCCGGATGGCCCGTTCGGCCAGGCGCCAGACCCGGACGAGAGCCGCCGCTCTCCCCGCCCCGACGTAATTTCGGGCGATGCCGGACACGGTGTCATCGATGTCGAGCCGGGCGTCGAACTGGAAGGCCCGGAAGACCTCCTGGTTGACGGCGCAGGGGACCTTGTCGGGCGGGTGGAGTCCGCCCATGTGGGCCAGGTTCTCGAGGCCGAGCCGGGCCGAGGCGGCCAGCTTTTCCCAGGTCAGCCAAGGAAAGGGGATGCCCAGGAGGGGCTCGTGGTTGGCGTGGCTGGCGAAGAAGTGATAGAAGTAGCTCCGGCCCCCCCTGGCGGCCAGTTCCCGGGCCGCGGCCTTCTCCTTGGGAGAGAGGGTGTTGTGGACGGCCGCGTTCAAGACCCGGACGTCCTTGTAGACCGGATGGGCGTAATTCAACTCCCATCCCGAGGTCAGGAGGGAATTGGCCTCGACGTCGACCCCGTTCCCGAGAAGAGGCCAGAGGTGGCGGCGCTCCCCATAGAAGGACTCGAGCCGGGTGATGACCCGGAACCGCGGATTCAAGGCCGCGCCCGCCTCGCGGAGGAGGCGGAGGAAGCGGGCGATGTTCTCGGCCGCGACCCGGGCGATTTCGTCGTCGTCCTTCCACTCCCGGATGAGGTAGGGACCGCCGTTGCGGCCGACATACAGGGACTTCGTGTGCTCGAAGCCCGACCCGCTGTCGTTCGACCAGACATCCAGGAACTCGAGCCACGGGACCTCCCGGAGGAGGTTCGCGACAAGCTCGGCGTAGTGGGCCCTGGCCGCCGGATGGGCCAGGGTCAGGGCGTAGCGCGGCTTGAAGCTGCGGAAGGGATGGTCGACCCGGGGACCCCGGAGGGTCGGGAATTTTTGAAAGAACGCCTCGGGCATCGACCGCGGCTCGAAACAGAGGAGGCCCGGGGCCAAGCCGTACTTCAGGGCCAGGCCGGCGTTGGCCTTGAGGCGGTCGAGGTTGGCCTGGAGATATTCCCGGGGATAAAGGCCGCGGTTGAACCGGCTGTCGACGAACTGGTCCAAGGCCGGAGCGTACGTGTAGAAGTCGGGATAGAACTCGCCCGGGACGCCGGGCTCGGCCGGGAACGGCCCGGCCAGGGCGTTGACCTCGACGTGGGTGAATCCGAGACGGGCGTACTCGCGGACGTACTTCTCCCGGTCGAAAGGCCGGATCGTCCGGGCGTACTGGGTCAGGACGAGGTCGAAGGTCGATTTCTCGACCGCGAAGCTCATCGCCCTGACCCAGGGGCGGAGACGGGAGATGTCGACATCCATCAGCTCTTCGGCCATGGCCGTGAACGCGGCGTACAGGAACGAGGGCCGGGAGCTCAGGAGGACGCCCGAACCGTCGGATTCGACATGGAGGGCGACCCACTCCTTGCCCGCCGGGGGCCGGAGGCCGAAGGCGGCCGGAAGCCGCGAAGGCGGTTCGGCCGCGGCGACGAGAAAAACATTCCGGGCGTTCCGCGTCCCCCGGCTTCCCGCCCTCCGGACGGCGACGGCCTGGTCGAGGGCCGCGGCCAGCTCCGCGGCCACGGTCGCCTCGACGGGATGGCCGTCCCCGGGGACGAAAATGTGCCGCGTCCCGCGGAGGGCTTCCCTGAGGGTCATCGCGCGCTCCGCTTATCTCCGGTCGGCCGATGGCGCGGAGGGCGGCCGCCCGGCCGGCCGGACGTACTGACGGAGTGTCTCATGGGTCGTCTTGTCGTATATGAACGGGCGGGCCGTCTCGTAGTCGATCACCCCCTCCTTGACGAGCTTGATGATCGATTGATCGAGGGTCACCATGCCCTCTCCGGCCCCGGTCTGGATGGCTTGGTAGATCGCTTCGGGCTTTCCCTGCCGGATGTTGTTCCTGACGGCGAAGTTGGCGATCATGACTTCGCAGGCCAGGACCCGGCCCTGCTGATCGGCCCGGGAAAGGAGGATCTGGGAGATGACGCCGACGAGGTTCGTCCCGAGCTGGGTCCGGACCTGGGACTGCTGGTCGACGGGAAAGGCGTCGACCATGCGCTCGATGGTCTGGGCGGCGTTGAGGGTGTGAAGGGTAGCGAAGACGAGATGGCCCGTCTCGGCCGAGGTCAGGGCGACGGCCATCGTCTCGTAATCCCGCATCTCGCCGACCAGGATGACATCGGGGTCCTGACGGAGGGTGTATTTCAGGGCGTTCTTGAACGAGAGCGTGTCCCCGTGAAGGCCGACCTCTCGCTGGGTGACGTAGGATTTCTTCGAGTTGTGGATGTATTCGATCGGGTCCTCGATGGTGATGATGTGCTCGCAGCGGGTCTGGTTGATGGCGTCGATGAAGGCCGCCAGGGTCGTCGACTTGCCGCAGCCGGTCGGCCCGGTCACGAGGACCAGGCCGCGCTTGACCTCGGTGAAAGCTTTGACCGACGGGGGAAGCCCCAGGTCCTCGAGGCGCGGAATGACGCTCGAAAGGGCCCGGAGGCTGAGGGCCACGGTCCCCCGCTGCTTATGGAGGTTGCACCGGAACCGGCCCAGCCCCGCCACCCCGTAGCTGAAATCGAGCTCGTAGCGGGTTTCGTCATGGTGCTCGAAATGGCGCTTCTGCTCCTCGGTGAGGAGACTGTAGGCCAGGTCGCGGACGACATCCGGAGACAGGCGGTCGTATCCCTCCAGCGAACGGAGATGACCGTGGACCCGGACGGCCGGCGGAAGCCCGGCCAGGATGTGAAGGTCGGAACCCTTCAGCTCGACCAGCTTCTGGAGAAGCTCTTTCAGTTCCATGTCTTCACTCCTTGAGAAATTTGAGGGTCCGCCACCAGTTTTCGGCCAGGGCCCTCTCCCCGGCCCCGTTGGGATGGACGCCGTCGGGGTCGTAGAGGTCGGGCCTGTCCCGAAGGACGGCATGGTTGTCAACCACGGCCGCGCCGGCGGCCGCCGCAACTTCGCGGACGATGGGATTGAGGACGGATTCCACGATCTCGTTCTTGGCCTCGCTCTCGGGGTTTTCGCAAAACCGCGGGATCGTGGCCACGAGAAGAGCCGGCCGCGGGCGGCCGGGCGCCCCGAGCTTCCGGAATCCCGCCAAAATCTCCCGGAACCGCTCGCGGAAATCCTCGGGCGTCTCCCGGCCTTCGAGGATGGGAAGGACGTCGTTGGTCCCGAGCTGGAGCAGGACGGCCAGGAACCGGGCGTTCCTCCCTTCCTCCAGGGACTGCCGGAAGAAGCCGCGGTAGGTGTCGGTGCTCAACCCCCCCCGGGCCATCTCGACGATCCGGAGGTTCTCTCCCGCGGCCGAGGCGATCGCCCTGAGGTGGACCGGGATGGGCTGCATCAGGCTGTCGCCGGCGCAGCAGACGGTCAGGACTCTCCCCCGGCAGCCGAAGACGGACCATATCCCGAGGCCGAGGACGAGCGCGGTCCGGATGCGGCGGGCCATCGTCCCCATCATATCCGGAATATCCCCGTTTTTCTAGAGATCGACGTAGAGGACCCGGTTCTTCCTCCAGGCCAGGAACTTCTCCAGGTCGCCGAAGGCGAGGGTCAAAGTCGCCGTGTTGACGTTGGGATGGAAATTGACCTTCCCGGCCGCTCGGAGCGAAGCGTCGAGGACGACGATGACCTCGTGGTTTTCGTCGGCCAGCAGCCCGAACGGCGAGACCTCGCCGGGGTGAAGGCCGAGCCACCGCCTCAGCCGTTCGTCCGAGGCGAAGGTCAGGCGGCTGTCGCCGAGCTTTCGGGAAAGGGCCAGGAGGTCGACCGGCCTCCGGTGCTCGGCGATGATGAGATAATGGCGTTTGCCCGGCTTGTTGCGGACGAACAGGTTCTTGCAATGGGCGCCCTCGACGCCTTGCCAATGGACGACGGCCTCGGCGACCGTGGCCACGGGCGGGTGTTCGTGTTTGACGAACGGAATCCCCAAGGCCTCCAGGGCCTCATAGACTTTCCTTTCTCTCACTTCCATGGCCGGCTCCTCGGCGGGGCCGAAGGATGAACTTTCCGGCTTCCGCCTTCGTATGACCTTTTGAAGGACGGAGGAACGCGAATGGCAAAATTTCTCCTATGGCTCATCCTGCTCTTTCTCTGCTGGCCCCTCGCCCTGCTGGGCCTTGTCCTCTATCCCCTCGTCTGGCTGCTGCTCCTTCCCTTCCGTCTGCTGGGGATCACGGTCAACGCCGTTTTCGACCTTTTCAAGGCCCTGATCACCCTTCCCGCCCGCGTCCTGCGCGGCTTCAAATGACCTGAAAAAAGCCATCTGCCCGGCCTGGAAAGCGACCCGGACGAGCCCCCGGACGAAAATGAAAACCTGGCCGAGCCCGAACACGGCGCCCACGGCTCCCGGCGCCGTCTGGGGGAAAGACAACCTCAGGGCGGCGTAACCCAAGAGGAAAGGCAGGGCCGTCAGGGCGAAGAGATAGAACAGAATAAAAGCCCGGCCCGGATGCCCGAAAACGAACCTCGCGGCCCGGAGAAGGGCGGTAAAAACACGCCGGGAGTCGGAGAGGACGATCTCGATCCGGGCGTAATCGAGGATCATCCGGACGAAATTGAACACGAGAAGGGCCGCCCCCAGGCTTGCGAGGACGACGATGAAGCGAAGAGATTCGGCCTTCGGGTCGGACGCGGCCAGGCCGAGAAGCCGGTTGAAGACGGCCAGGGCGGCGGCCGCGGGCACCCAGAGGACAAGGGAGAAGGCCTGGAGGCGGAGAAACCGCCCGTAGAAGCGGCCCCCCCCGCCGAAAAAGACGGCCCCCGCCTTGTCGCCTCTCCGTCTCGCCGTCGCCAGCGAGCTCAAGAGCCCTCCCTGAAAGAACGGCCAGGCGAGGACATAGGCCCCCATGGCCAAGAGAATCGCTTGGAAGACGCCGACGGCGGCCTCGCCCCGGGCGGCGAGAAACTCCAAGAGGGCGTTGGCGTCGAACGAGGCCATCAATTTGTCGAGGGCGAGGCTTTCGCCGAAATGGGCGGCCAGGGGGGGAGCCAGGACCAGGCCGGCCCAACCGGCCAGGGCGAGATTGAAGAGCCAGAGGAAGAGGGCGACCTTGGGGCGGACGGCCGCCGCCTTGAGTCCGTGGCCGTAGCATTTCATCACGGTCATGGCCGTTCTCCTCACAGTTGGATCAGGGAAAGGAGGTGCTGGACCCATCCGACGAGGCCCAGGGTGTGCTTCCGGAGCGGCGCCTTCGGCGGGTCCAGGCGCTTCGAGTTGTTGGCCCAGTTGACGTCGAGGACGCATTTCCCTTCGGGGTCGACGGCCGCGGAGACGAGCCGGGACGGTCTCCGGTAAACGAATTTCCTCCAACGTTCGCGTCCGTCCCAGGCCTCCCGGACCTTGCTCCCGTCCTCGAAGACGACCTCGATCTCCTGGGGAAAGACCCACTCCCCGGCCCGCCAGACGACGACTTCGCTCCTGATGATCTGACCGGCCTCTTCGCCGCCGGGCCCGGCCGTCACGGCCCCGGCCCCGAATCGCCCGGTCGGGACGGCCTCCTTCTCGGAGGAGACGCTCGAGACGGCGTAGTCGAGCTTGTCGGGGCTCCGGAGGACCTGGTCGAAAAACCAGTCGAGCTCCCGGCCGCTCACCTCTTCGGCGACACGGATGAAATCCTCGGACCTCGGATGCCGGAATTTCCACTTCTCGAAATAGGTCCGCATGACCTTGGCCATGATGTCCTCGCCCAGGATCCGTTCCAAGGTCAGGAGGGCCAGGGCGGCCTTGCTGTAGACGTTGAGGCCGTAGCTCCCTCCGCCCACGAACTCCCACGACCGCCGGAGAATCGGGTCGAACCGGCCCGAGCCGATGACGGCCAGCCGATGGTAGAACATGTCGCCGATCTTCAAGCCGGGGAGGTCGATGAACGACCGGTCCGGCCCGTAGTAGTGGTCCATGGCCTTGATTTCGGAGTAGGTGTTGATCCCCTCGTCCAGCCAGGCTTCCTCGAACTCGTTCGAGGCGACCATGCCGTACCAGTAGCCGTGCCCGAACTCGTGGATGGTCACGAGCTCGGGAAAGCGGATGCCGGCCGGCAGAAAACTCATCGTCCCGGCCGTGAACAGGGTCGGATACTCCATCCCCCCCGCGGCCATGGCTCCGGGAGCCGGATCGACGAGGGTGATCGTCTCGTAAGGATACGGCCCGTAATTCCGGCTGAAGAACTCGAGGCCCTGGCGCAAGGACCGGAAATAGCGCTCTTTCTGCCCGAGGTGGCTCTTGTGGACGAGAAAGATCATCTCGGTCTCGACGGGAGGGGAATCGAGGACGAACCGCTCCCGGAACTCGACAAAATCGGGACAGGCCGCCCAGGCGAAGTCGTGGACGTCCCCTTGGGCATGGACGTAGGTCCTGGTCCCGTTCGGGTTCGTTCGGGTCGAGACCCGGGGCCCGGTCGCCCCGACGACGAAGCGGGGGGGGACGGTGATCTCGACCCGATACTCGCCGAAATCGGCGAAGAACTCCGAGTTGGCGTGGTACTGGTGGCAGTTCCAGACGCCGTCTTGGAGGACTCCGATTTTGGGGAACCACTGGCCGACCATGAAGAAGTCGCCGGCGTAGCCCGACCGGGCGAAGACCTTGGGCAGCCTGGCCTCGAACTCGATCTCGAGGACGATCGTCCCCCTGGGCGGGACGGGCTGCGACAGCAGGATCTCGGCCACGGTCTCGTCGTCGAGGTTGCCGTCGTCCGGCTGGATGTGCCTCCAGGAAGAGGACAGGTCCTCGCCCCGGGACGTCCGGACGGACCGGAGGTCGATCCAGCCCCAGGCGCCGGGATCGTTCCGGAAACCGCGGTGGGCTCCCCCGCTCTCCCTCATGAAGGTCGTCCGGTTGTTCTTGAAGGCGTTGAGGTAGAGATGGAACGGCAGGGAGCCCACGGCCTCCTCCGAGGTGTTCCTCCAGCTCAGGATTTGCCGGCCGCGGAGCGTTTTGGCCTCGGGATCAAGCTCGACCCGGATGTCGTAGCCGACGACCCGGTCGCTCAAGGCCGCCGCGGCCGCGGCGGAAAAGATCCCGAGGGCCGCGAGCCCGAGGGCGATGCCTTTCTTCATATCAGTCCTCCTCATGACGTCCGGACGGCCCGGCGGCTGAGACGGCCCTTGAGCCTTCCGGAGCAAAAAGCCAAAACAGGCAGGACGAATACCGCGGCTTCCAGGCCGAGGACGGCGATGTTCCTCGGCGAGAAGACGGGGCCGTAGGGCGGGCGGACGAGATAGGGGAACAGGGGGACGTTGAACAGGGCCTCCGAGAAGGGAAAGAAGAGGCGGAAGCCGACCGGCGGGATGGCGTCGACGACGAAGATGTCGGCCGCCAAATGGGAAAGCCCGGTCAGGACGAGGGCCCGGCGGCCGCGGCCTTTGGAGAGGGCCAAGGCCAGGAGCCCCGAGGCCGCCAGGACGAAAAAGATGTTGTGGGTGTAAGCCTGGTGGACGAAGAGCGGCCGCCGGCCGAAGAGGAAGGCGAAGAGGAAATCGAGGTCGGCCAGGTTGGCGGCCAGGACGAAAAGGGCCAGGCTGGGCCAAGTCTTGCGAGACGCGCCGAGCTCCCAGCCGAGGAGGCCGAGGGCGCTATGGGCAACGGGGCTCATGGAGGGCCTTTATTTGGCGCTATTTCCGGTACTTCGAGATGAACTCCTCGATTTCCGGGATGCCGCCCTGAAAGATGAGGTAGCCGTTGGACGGCTCGCGCTCGGTCGTCTCGCCGGCGATCGGCGTGAGCATCATCCGCTTGACCTCGTCAAGGTCGGAGGTCTGCCCGAGGATCCAGGCCAGCTTGACGTAGGCCACCTCGGGGAGCATGTTGGCCGCCGGGACGACGCCGAGCTCCATCATGTCGCGCCCCGTGTCGTAGACGTACATCTGGACGTAGCCCCAGAGCGTCTGGACGGTCATGTAGACGGCGATCTTGCGGTCCTGGGCCCGCTTCAGGGCCGGGTAGAGGGGCTTGTTGACGTGGCCCAGGCCCGTCCCGGCGATGACGATCCCCCGGTAGCCGTTGTCGATCAGGGCATCGATGATGTCGGGCCTCATGTTGGGGTAGTAATAGACGATGCTGACCTTCTCCTCGAAGGCCGTGTTGACCTTGACGCTCTTGTCCTTCCGCCGCCGCTTGTAATCCTGGCGGAGGGGGGTGATCTTCTCCCGGCTGACCATGGCCAGGGGGATGTCGCCGATCGTCCGGAAGGTGGACCGGTAGCTCGAGTGCATCTTCCGGACCCGCGTCCCCCGGTGGAGGAGCCCGTAGATGTCGGAGGTCGGCCCGAACATGCAGACCATGACCTCGGCGATGTCGCTCTCGGCGGCCGTCTTGACGCTGTGCATGAGGTTCAAGGCCGCGTCCGAGGAGGGCCGGTCGGAGGAGCGCTGGGAGCCGACCATGACGATCGGCACGGGCGAGTCCTGGACCATGAAGGAGAGGATGGCCGCGGTGTGGTGCATCGTGTCCGTCCCGTGGCCGATGACGATGCCCTCGACCCCCTTGGCGATCTCGCGGCCGATGGCCTGGGCCGTACCGATGTACTGCTCCGGCCCCATGTTCTCGCTGAAGACTCCGAAAAGCTTTTCGGTCTCGAGGTTGCAGATGTCGGCCAGTTCGGGGACAGAGCCGTAGAGCTCTCCGGGAGAGAAGGCCGGGATGACGGCCCCGGTCCGGTAGTCGAGGCGGCTGGCGATCGTCCCGCCCGTCCCGAAAAGCTTGACCCGCGGCCGCTTGGGGTCGTAGGGAAAATCCTTCTCCGGGATCTTGTAGTGGGCTTCCTTCCGGCCCTGGATCTCGGCCGCCGTGATCCGGTCGGCCTGGATGCCGATGTTGTAGCCGGAGCGGAGTTTGAGGACGATGTGGTCGGGGTCGGCCGTCTCCGAGCGGGGCAGGACGATGCCGACGTATTCGCCCTGGCCGGTGACGAACTTGACATCGCTCCAGA
>VGJF01000017.1 GCA_016867585.1 Candidatus Aminicenantota bacterium
TGGGCCGTTTGGGCGCCGAGAGCGGCCGACGCCGCCAGGAGGAGCGGGAGCCACGATATGCTTTTCTTCAAACTGACCTCCGTTCGAAATCTTGCTCACCGCCGCGGCGGCAATGAGGCGCTTCGGCCCGCAGAAGATCAAGCCCGGCGCCGATGGCGTGGTATTCTAGCACGGCCTCCCGGGTTTGTATAGAGGGCGAGGACCGATCGGGACGAGGCCCGCCGGTCAGAGCAGGCGGAAGCCGTAGAGGACGCCCAGCCCGTACTCCGGACCCCCGAGTTCGGCGGGAATCCCGTTTTCCGTCGTCCCGGCCTTGGTCCAACGGAGGAAGAGCTTGAACCGGACGGGGACGGTTTTCCAGGGATGAAGGGCCAGGCCGCCGGCGATGTGGAACCCCAGGGTCGAACCGGACGTCGTCCCCAGGCCGCTTTCCTCCCGATAAAAGGCGAGGTCGCCGCCCAGACCCAGCCAGAGGACGGCGACGCCCCGGACGAGAGCTCCTTCCAGGCCGAGGCTCAGCGGCGTCAAACCGAACCTCGTTTCGACCCCGCTGACCGTTGAAAGGCCATCGCGCCTCATCCGGCGGATGTCGATCACGGCCGAAAGTTCGAAGTTTTGGGCGCCGAAGAAGCCCTGGGAGGCGGTCAGGCCGAGGATCGTCCCGGAAGGGCCATAGACCTCCTCGAAAACCTCGTCCGAGACGTGTCGGACGGCGAGGCTGAGGCCGAGGTACGTCGGCGCAGGCCGGGGCTTTTCCTCGGCCCGGCCGGAGACCGCCGGGAAGAGAAGACCGACGGCCGCCGCCACGGCCGGGAGAACGTTCCTCCGGCCGGCCGCTCTCAGCATCCTTCGGTCCTCACGCCGGATTTTATAACACAGGCGGGCTTGAGTGACAAACGGGCGGCCGCCCTCGCCGCGAGGTTCAGTTCATTTTTTTAAGGAGGGCCCGGCCGAGATATTCCCGGGGGATTCCGAAAATCCGGGGTCGCCGGAGACGATCGCACCGGCCGCACGTTTCCAGGTCGGCGACGTCCCGGGCCAGGATCTTCGTCCGCAGACGGATCATTCTTTCGTTGTTCCAGATCGTCCGGATCGAATCCTCCTTGACGTTCCCGAGGGGGTAATATCCGAAGAAGTCCTGGGTGCAGGGGAGGACCGATCCGTCCCAAAAGATGATCAGGGCATGCCAGAGGAACGTGCAGGCGGAGTAGCCGCCCCGAGCGCCGGCCGGCCCGGCCTGGCCGGCCCAATTGTGGAGCTCCTTGACATGGACATGATCGAGGGGGAGCCCGCGGAATCGCTCGAGAAAGGCCCGGCGTTTCGGCCGGCTCCCTTTGGCGAAGACGTTCGGAAAATGGATGAGCTCGATCGTCGTCGAAGGGCGCTTCGCCCCCATCTCCCTCTTGATCTCAAGGAAACGCCGGATGTTGGAGATCGTCGCCTCGAACTTGGCGTTGACCCGGATGGATTCGTAGCTCGGGGCGTCGAAGCCGTCGAAGGAGAGGGCGAACTGGTCGAGGCCGGCCTCGATGAGCCGCCGGCTTTTGTCCTCGTCGAGGAGCGTCCCGTTGGTGTGGAAGCGGGTCGAGATCCCCGCCTCCCGGGCGTAGCGGACCATCCGGAAGAAATCGGGGTGAAGCAGGGACTCCCCCCGGTGGAGGAGATGGACGTCGAAGATGAAATCCTTGGCCTCGTCGATGATCTTCCGGAACAGGCCGAAATCCATGAATCCCTTCTGCTCCCTGGGGAGATCCTTGTTGGGGCACATGAGGCAGCGGAGGTTGCAGACGCTCGTCGGCTCGACCCAGAGACGGACGGGGAGGTAGGACAGACGGGTTCGCTTTCCCCGGTAGCCGCGGAAGATCTTCCACAGGCGACGGTAGTAATCGAGCCTCGTCATGGGCCGTATTGTAGCCAAGATCGCCCGTCCGGCCAAGCCCGCGAGTCAGTATTTGCCGGCCAGGTCGTTTCCGCGGATCCTCAAGAGATCGGACAGGGAGCGGAGGACGTCTTTCCCAAGCCGGACCTTCGTCCGTTCGTCGTTCGTCCAGGAGACGGGAATCTCGGTGACGGGGTAGCCGTATTTCCCGGCCAGAAAGATGATCTCGGCATCGAAGCCCCACCGTTCGATCCGCTGGGCGGCGAAGATCCGCCGGCCGGCGTCGCCGCGGAAGACCTTGAAGCCGCAGGTGAAATCGGTGATGCCCGGGACGAGGAGGAGGTTCGAGAGGAAAGAAAAGCCCTCGCCCAGTTTCCGCCGGAAAGCGGACTGGCCCTTGACGATCCTGGATCCGGCCGTTTTCCGACTGCCGATGATGACCGGGGCTCCCCGGGCCATGGCCGGGCGGAATTTCTCGAGCTCGGTCAAGGGGGTCGACATGTCGACGTCGAGGAAGAGGATGTAGTCCCCGGTCGTCCTCAGGACGCCCGTCTTCAAGGCGTAGCCTTTGCCCCGGTTCGGCCGGTAGGCGTGGACGGCGAAGGGAAACCGGGCCGGGGCGGAGGCGAGGACCGCTTGCGTCCGGTCGGTGCTGCCGTCGTCGACGAAGACGACCTCGGCCGCGGCGTCCGGCAGGGGGAGGGAGGCGTTCAGGGCCTCGACGGCCGGTCCGACGCGCTCCTCTTCGTTGTAAACGGGGATGACGATCGAAAGCTTCATGGGGCGGGGCCGGGCCTCTCCGGCACATCCCGGAAACGGCTCGGTCCGGGGACGACGAGGAGATACCATTTGAGGTCGTAAATGCGGTAGGGGATGCCCCGGTCTTTCAATCGCGTCAGGACGCCGTTCATCCGCCTCCGGGTGTCGTCCAGGAGGTATTCCTCCCAGGGGTACTTGTCCGTCAGGAAGATATAGGCCATCCGCTCCTCGGGAACGGCCTCGAGCTCCTCCCGCATCCAGTAATAGAAGAAATCGATGGTCGTCGGGCCGACGGAATCGGTAACCTTGATCTTGCGGCCGGAGAGAAAGTGGATGATGTAGGCCAGACTGAAGTCCGTGTTGAGATAGCGGATCCCGTTGGCCTCAAGGGCCGGCATGAGGATCTCGTAGGAGCGCTGCTTGAAGGCCGCGACCTTGAGGAACGTGAAGTAGTGGGGGGCGGCGAAGAGGGTGCTCAGCCCGATGACGGCCAGGGATTTGGCCGAGAGGACCTTGGGGGCCTTCAGGACGGCGTCGCCGACGATGACGAAGGCCAGGACGAGAAGGAAAGCCAGGTCGATATTGTGGCGCGGCTCGTAGTACGGGCTCGGGCTGAGAATGAAAAACTTGCCGATGAGGACGAGGACGAGAAGCCAGAGGAAGGGATAAATCCAATCCCGGGCCGCCGTCTCGAAGACGCGGCGGCGGACGATCCTGGCCGCGGCCAGGACGAGGGCAGCGGCCAGGACGGCCAGGGCGAGATAGAGGAACGTCCGGTCGAGGGCGTAGAGGAGCGTTTTCACCGGCCGGGACGAGAAGTAAAAATCGAAGCCGTCCCATTTCCCGTAGTTGTAGGTGAATTCGTAGCTCAGGATGTGGTGGAAGGAGATCCAGAAATCCCGTCCGATTTGGGCCAGATAGGCCGGAAGCCGCTCGAGGGAGAAATCGGCCAGGGGGAAGAAATGAATTTTATACCAGGTCGAGGGAGGGGGCGGGGGGTAGAAGAGCTTGTAATAGAACAGGTGGCCGAGGCCGGCGACGGCTCCGGCGAGAATCCCGGCCACGGCCCGGAGCAGGGACCGGCCTTTGGCCGCGTACAGGACGGCCGTCAAGACGCCGGGAACGATCAGGAAGACGGCCAGGCTGTGGAGATAAAAGGCGATCATGAAGAAATAAACGGCGGCGAAGACCCGGCGGGGATCGCGGAAGGTGAAATCGAAGAGGCGGAGGCCGAGGACGAAGAAGAACAGCATCTCCAGGTACGGGGCGGCCCGGAGGAACAGGGAGTAGTCGAACAGGACTTCGATAAAGGCGAATTGAGTCAGGACGAGAAGGAGAACGGTTCTCTCGTCGAATATCCGGCGGAGAAGGTCGTAGAGGAGAACGAGGAACCCGCCGTAGATGAGAAGCTGAAAGAGGAGGAAGGTCAGGAAGTCGGTCCCCAGGACATCCCAGAGGAAGGCGACGCAGAGATACTTCAGGGTGCCGTTGTGCCCGCTGGAGTCGAGGAGGAAGAACGGGGCGGCCTTGGCGTCCTGGATTTCGAGCGGCTGAAGGGCTTCCAGGGCGTTGTCCGAACTGAAAAGCAGACTCGTCGGGTGGGCGTAGTAAGGGAGCCGGACGGCGACGAGGGCAACGAGGCCGAGGAGAAGCAGCTTTTCGCGGCGGGCCAATCGGATGAGGCCGAGGGCGAGGAGAAGAAGGAGGGTGAAGAAGACGGCCTTGAGGACGTGGTACAAGACGGCCAGCCGGGTGACGAGGAAAACCTGGAAGAGGACGGACAGGACGAAGAGGTCGACGGCCAACAGCCGCCCGACGGGGAGGTCGGCGATCTTTCCGATTTTCAAGGTTTCGGTCCTGTCAAGGAAAATTACCCGGAGCCGGTTTCCGTGTCAAGGCGGCCGGCCGCGGGTCAGAACGCAAGGTCCCAGACGAGCAGGTTCCGGCCCTTCCGGCCCGCGAAGCGCGGCTCGCGGAAGGCCATCCAGATCGGAGGGGAGTCCTCATCCCGGAGAAGCGCGTGGTGGCGGACGTTCGAGGCGTAATCCAGGCCGATTCTGACCTCGCCGGGATAGGGAAAGATCCTGGCCTCGTCGGGATCGAAATAAGTTTCCAGCTCCTCCAGGCGCAAACCCACGGCCAGGAGCACGACCGGCCTTCCGCGGGCCGATAAATCGGAGGCGATCCGGCCCCAAGCCCTCCTGGCGGACTCGTCGGTCGCCAGGACGACGACGAACGGCCGGCCGTCCAACCTGAAAAAGGCGGGATGGCCGCCGAACCGATCGAGGACCGCGGTCAGGCCGTCGAGGAACGGAACGTCTTCGGGAGGACGTCCTCCGGAGTTTCCGGGCGTCCGAAAAAAGACCGCGATCTCGATCTCTTCCCCGGCCGCGGCCTCGAGAAGGCCTTCCAGGATCCGGGCGGAATCACCGGCGAACCCGGGCCAGGGGAAAAAGATCCCCCGGCTGCCGCGGCTCTTGGCCGACCGGAGATACGCCCCTGGCTTTTCCTCGGGGGACCGGCCGGCGCCGGCGGCCTCGCCGGGATCGTAGAACTCCCACCGGATGCTCCCGGCTCCGAATCCGACCCGGGAGCGGAGCGGGGGGGAGGCTTTCAGGGAGGCCATCTCGACGGAGAAGGCCAGGGGATTGTTGTCCGTGTCTTTCTCGTCCACGGACCGATGGTCCTTCTGGAAGAGGACCTTTTCCCCGGCCTCTGCGACCTGAAAAACCCGGACCCGGCTGGCGTTGATCGCCCCTCTTTTCAGGAGGAATTCCATCGTCCCGTCGGCCGCCTCGGGAGCGAGGGCGTATTCGGCCTTCATGAACATCGCCCGGGCGGCCCGGGCGTCCTCGAAGGATTGGTGAAGGGCCAGGATGCCGGAGGCCATCGAGGTCCCGGCCTCGCGGCCCGAAAAGCCCATGACCCTGGCGGCGAGAACGCCGGGCGGGGGAAGAATCTCGAGTCTCGACCAGTCCGAGGTCGTCGAGAACTCCACCCGAAGGCGGTGATAGGCGACGATCTCGTCCGGGCCGGCCGCCGAGGGAGCCGGCCCAGGCTCCGCTCCGCATCGAAGGAGCATCGCGGCTCCGGCCAGCGCCGCCGTCCCCCATATCAACCCGGACCTCCTCCCCACTTTTTTCCGGGGCGGAGGGCAGGCGAACGGCCGGAGAGACAACATTCTTACCGGGTCAAGGGGGACGAAGCCGGCCCTTCCATGCCGGCGAGGACGACCGTCGAAATCAGGTAGACATAGGTTTCGGAGGGCGAGATGTCCCTGTCGAAGAAGGAAAGCCGGCCGGCGACCGTCGTCAAGAGCTTGAAGGCGGAGGCGGGATCGGCCTTCTTTTTCCGGTAGATCCGGTATTCCTGGATTCGGCCCGAATCGGCGATCTTGGGGCTGTCCCGCCATTCGATGAGGTTTCCCGAGGTCCGGACAAAGAGGATCTTGTCGGTCGCCCGCCGGATGCGCGTCTCGGCGGGCGGGAAGGGAAAGGCCAGGATGCGCTCGAACCATTTCTCGGCCATGAACTGATAGCCTTTTTCGTTCGGATGGAGACGGTCTTCGCCCCAGCAGATGAGCGAGGTCACGCCTCCCGCGGCCTCGGGGAAGGAGGCGAAATCCTGGTAGAGGTCGGCCAGGGGAACGGACCGGAGAACGGCCAGCTGGCGGATCCGGTCGTTCAGGAGGGACTGGCGGGGCCAGTCGGCGTTGTGGTCGAAACGGGGCGTCGTCGTGGCCAGGGCGGGCAGCATCCCGTGCTCGAGGCTTTTCCGGAGCATCTCCTCCAGGTTGAACGATGTCGTGTCCAGGGAATACCAATTCCAGATGATGTCGTTCGTCCCCTCGAGGATGAGGATGTAGCGGGCCGAGGACCGGCCGATGAGGGCGTCGACCCGGGAGAGGCCTTGAATCGTGCTTTCCCCGGGCACGCCGGCGTTGACGACCTCGTGGGGGCCGAAGCGGAGGGCGAGGAGGGATTCGAGCCGGGGGGGATAGGATTTTTCGGGGATGTAATCTTCCGGGTCGCCGCTCCGGTCCTCGTCGCAAATGCCGTAGGTGATGCTGTCGCCGAAGGCGATGAACCGCCATTCTTCCAGGGAAGGATTGTAGATCGGCCCGGCCCGGGCGGGGATGTCGCCGCGGGCCGCCGCGGCCGGCAGGAGCGGAAGCCGTTTCCGCCCTCGGCCGGGCGGGGCGAGCTCCGGAAGAAAACGCCACTCCCGGCGGATTGAGCCCCGGTCGGCGAAGGCCAGTCCGGCGAGGTCGTCTTGAACGGCCAGGGGAACGAAAGGCCGCTCGACGGCGAGCGGGGCGAGGTCGACGACCTCCCCCCAGCCGAGCTCCCCGCCGCTCCGGATCATGGCCCGGCGGCCTTCGGGCGCATGCCGGACCCAGGAGACGACGGGGATAATCCCGAAGGCCGCGTCGAGGCGGGGAAAAACGTCGTTGGCCCGGTCATCGGACGTCACCATGGCCGTCGGAAGCCACCTCCGACCGTCCCATCGGCGGACCAGGATTTCGTAATCGGCCCCATCGTATCCCGACCAGGCGAGCCAGACGTTTCCTTCCCGGTCGGCCGCCGCGGCCGGAGAGATATTCGGCCCGTCCTGGTCGACGGAAAGGCGGGTTTCCCTCGACCAGGACGACCCGTCGAACCGGCTTCCGAAAACCTGCTCCCTCCCCGGTCCGGCGGCCGTCCAGAAAACCCACAGGTGCCCGCGGGCATCCCGGAGAAAACAGGGAGCGTTCGCCTCATCGGATCCGGACGAGATCGTCCAGGACCGACCCGAGGCGGTGTCCCGGACGCGAAGGAAGCGACGCCGTCCCGTCTCTTCGACCCAGACCAGCCAGAGGCCGCGGCCGGCGTCGAAGCCGCAATCCCAAGGCCCCAAGGGATCGGCCGGGCAGGGAAAGAAGTCGGGCGTTTCGAATCCGTCCGGGACGGAAGCCGCGGCGAGTCTGGAATGTCCGGCTTCGGCCTCGATCCAGACCGCCCACAGCCGGCCGAGAACGTCTTTCTTGAGGACGGGAAGACCGGCCCCAGGGCCGAGAGCCAGCGGCTTCGCCTCGCTCTCGGGGGCCGCGGGATCTCCGAGGAAAAGGAAAAAACGGCCTTCGCCCTCCCGGGCGATCGAGACGAGGCGGCGATGTTCGTCGAATTCGGGTCTGTTGAAAGAGAGGCGGTCGGCCGCCGCGGCCGAAGCGGCCGTCAAGGCCAGGGCCGGGAGGATCGCCCGTTTATTGACCTTCATGGGAACGGAAAAACTATAGTACAAACCCCCCGGTCGTTCAAGAAATCGGCCGGGCCGGGAGGACGGCGAGGCTCGAGGAGAACCGCCAGGCGCCGCGGCCGCTCAGAGAACGTCCGGTCCCGTCGAAAACCGAGAGGACAGCGGATCCGTCCGCCGGAGGGAGAGCGTCCCCGGGGATGAGGAGTCTCCGCTTTCCGCCGGCCGGGAAAACGGCCGCGGCGCTTCCCATCTCGACTCCGTCGGCCCCGGCGAGACGAAGGGCGTAGGAGGAGAGCGCCTTTCGGGCGTAGGCGGTGAGGACGATGTCCGCCCGGGACCCGCGGGCTCTCACGGCCTCCGCGGACATATCGTCCCCCGGAAGGACGATAAGCTCTCGGCCGAAAACGAGACAAGGCAGGGGGGAAAAGCGAAGCTTGGCTCGGACGGGCCGCGACAGCGGTGCGGCGTGCCGGAGGACGAATTCGGGAGAGATGAAGATGTCCTCGAAGGCCAAGTAGGTCGCCGAGACGAATGTCGTGCCCGTCCGGGGAGACACTTCGATGGGACGGGTTTCGCCCATGAAATCCAAGGACAAATGGGTCAGCTCGGGCGGCGCGTCGTCGAACTCGAGGTCGAGGCGATAGGCTCCCGCCGGGCAGCGTTCGAGAAGAAAGGCCGGCCCGAGGCGGACGGATTCTCGCTGTCGTCCGGGCCACAGCTGGAAGAGGACTTCCCGCCGGAAAAGCCCGACGAATTCGGGGTCTGATCGCTTGATGACGGCCGTCGGCCGGTCGAGGGGATGGAGACGGGCCTCGGGAGACCGGCGGACCATGGCCATAGTCCTGAAATAGGAAGGGGACAGGGTTTTATCCCCCCAATTGTTGAAGAAGACCGCGGCATACAGGCCGGGCAGGCCAGCCATCAACCCGGCCAGCACTTTGCGCGGGACCGGGCCGGCCGCCGCCTTGAGGAAGGGCCCGGACCGCTCGCGGATGCGGCCGCGGAGCTTGTCCAGAGAAAGGACGGCTTTCGATTTCTTCGCCCAGAGGTCCAATCCCCAATGAGCCAGGAAAAACAGGATCAGGACGACCGCGGATTGGATGATGTAGCCGACCTGATGGGGGAGAATGAGGACGTTTCCGAGGCTGATTTCCCAAAACCGGCCGCCTTTGTTCCCCATCAAAAAGGCCGCGGCGGCCGAGTAAAAAACGAGATGCGCCCAGGAGGCCGATTCGGCCAGGGCGCGCAAGGTGAATCCGGCGAAAACGAGAAAGACGGGGAAAAGGATCAGGCTCATCCGGGTCGTTTCCCAGGAGAGGCCATGCCAGGGGGTGATGCTGATGAGGAAAAAATAAGGGAGGATGACGGCCAGGAGCTTCAAGGCCGCGGGCCGCTCGCGGGCGAGGCCCCAGTAGACGCCGGCCAGGGCGAACAGGAATACGGGAAAGAGGACGAGCAGCCCGGAACTCGTGTCGAACACGTAGCCGAAAAAGCCGGAGGGAAAAATCGCCGCCCGGGTGTAGCTTGTCCCCCAGAGGCTGTAGAGGCTCCAGGGGAGGGGGCTTCCGGTGATGGCGTAGAAATAATAGGCATAAGCCGCCCCGGCGGGGGCCAAGCCGAGGCTGACGGACAAGGCCTCTCTCCGGCCGGCCCGGGAACGGAGAGCCCGGACGAGGAAGAGAAGGTAGAGGCTGACGGCCAGGGGGGCGAATCGCTGATGGAGCCAAGGCAGCGACCCGATTCCGATGACGAGGGCCAATCGGTTTGTCCAGGTCCCCCGGAAAGGGAAGAAGAGGGCGTTGAGGCCGAGGAAGAGGGACAAACCGGCCGCCGTTTCCGGGTAGACTTGAAGCATGAATTCGGGGAAAGCCGTCCCGAACAGAAAGGCCAGGAGCAGAACGGCCAGGAGGGATCGGGAGCGAAACATCCGGTCGTAAAAGCGGGCCAGGCAGAAAAAGAAGCCCAAGGCGTGGGCCAGCATCCAGAGGCGGGTGACGATCATTTTGGCCGGGAGGAACATCAGGGGCTGGGTGTTGGGGATATCTCTCGGATACGCCTTGAAGTCGAGAACGAGGCTCGGCCATATGAGAGCCGAAATCCCGGGCATGTGAAAATGGTAGATTCCGCCGCGGCGCCCGGTCACGGAATAATCCCCGAGCGGCCTCGTCCCGGAGGCCCGGGCCTGCTGGTACATTTCATAGACGAAGAGATCGTCTCCGATGAAATCGTCGGTCAGGTCCGCGTCGCCGTCGCTGGCCAGGGAATAGGCCATCCGAAGGTATTTCGGCTCGTCTCCAAGGAAAATCATGTTGCTCGAAAAGCGGCGGTAATACGGGCTCAGGGTCAGGAGATGGACGAGGAGAGAAGCGAGCCCGGCGATGAGCAGGGCGGTTTTCGCGTTCTCCCTCCGGGCGGCCCCCGGAGGCCCCAGCCTCCGCCGGACGAAATCCCCAAGCCGGAGGCCGCGATGGAACCGGGCGTTGCCGCAAACGACCGCGAGCAGGACGCCGAAAGCCAGGGCCGGAGCGAGGGGAAGGGGGACGATGTAATTCACGGCCTTGCCCTCGACGAAGCGCCCGAAGACCAGGAAAAGGGCGGGGGCCAAGGTCCGGACCTGTCCGGCGAAGCCTTCCCCCAGGCCGCGTCCCCTGGCGGCCGCCCAAGTCTTTCCTCCGGCGAGCGCCAGGACGGCCAGGGCGGCGAAAGCGACGGCCGACCACTTCGCCGCGCCGGCGAGATCCGAGGCGTTGGCGTAGACGGAGGCCCCCTCCGCGTCGATTTTTTTGTGGACGATGAGATCGCGGTCGAAGAGGAAAATCCCGAGGGCGTAGGAGACGAGGACCAGGAGGAGAACGGCCCCGGCCGCTCTCCAAGACCGGCGCGGATTGGAAGGGTTTCCCATGGACGAAAGGGGCTTCATTATTCACCACTCCCCGAGACGAAGTCAATCGCCCGGACGGCGAACCGGCCCGAGTCCCCGGCGAAGGCGGGGGATCACGCGGGCGATATCACCCCCCGGTTCATCTCCGCCGGTGATTGCCCGACGGACCGAGGATGGGTACAATTTCCGACCGGATGGCGAGGAGGTCATTCCGATGGCAAGACCGGCTGATCATCCCTCCGGCGGTTCCCCCCGGCCCCGCCGCCGGGCCGGAAAAATCGTTTTCCTCCTGGCGGTCTGCCAGATCCTCTTCGGCCTCGAGGCCGAGGCCAAGGTCAGGATATCGACCCAAGGGGACTGTTGGGGGCCGCGGATGGCCGTCGACGGGCAGGGCAATATCCACGTCGTTTGGCTCCAAGCCTACGGCCCCACGAGCGGAGACATCTTCTACACCCGCTGCCCGGCCGCGACGGGCCAGTGGAGGACGCCGGTCAACCTCAGCAACAGCGGCGCGGCGGCCTGCGACACCTTTCAAGCCTGCGCCCTCGGTCTTGACGCCTCGGGGCGGCTGTATGCGGCCTGGGGGGAGATCGGGTCCGGCATCAAGCTGAGGACCCTGACCGGCGAGTCATGGAGCGGCGTCGAGCACGTCGCTTCGACGGCCCGACCGGAGCAGCCCCGGATCGCCGTGGACGGCCCGGGGAATCTTTTCCTGGTCTGGTTCACCCACGACGGCGGGGAGGTTTATTCCCGGGCCCGGGTCGGGGGCGCCTGGGAATCCGTGCGGACGATCAGCCAAAGGTCCTTCCGGTCGAAGTTCCCCGACATCGCCGTCAACAACGGCGTCGTTTACGCCGTCTTCACCGAAAGCACCTATGATTATCAAGTCGTCTATTGCCATCGGGGCACGGGTCTGAACGCGGGATGGAGCACGCCGGCTCCGGTTTTCACGGAATTTCCCCTGGCCCACCATCATCCCAGCGTGGCCGTGGACGGCGGCGGCGTTCCCCACATCGCCTGGAGCCGGGTCCTTCCCGACGACAGCGCCACCCAAGTCCTCTATTCGGGCGGGACGGGCGGCGGCTTCTCGGCCCCCGTCGAGATGAGCGACTGGACGGGCACCCATTGGCCCGCCGTCGTCCAGAGAAACAACACCGTTTACGTCCTCTGGCAGGAGGGCAGCTGGGAGGGAGGGACGCTCCATTACCGGCTCGGCCGCGGCCGGGAATGGTCGGACATGAACCTCGTGCCCCATTCGGACGGGGCGGTCTACATGGATTTCGGCTTCGATCCTCAAGGACGGATGAATTTCGTCTGGAACGGCGCCGGCCAGGTCTATTTCGAGAGGACGGGAGACTCCGTCGTCGTCCCGCCCCGGATCAACCAGCCGCCCGTCGCCCGATTCAGCCATTCCCCCTCCGGCGGATTCGCCCCCGTCGAGATCCAGTTCGACGGCTTCGGTTCCACCGACCCCGACGGACGGATCGTCCACTGGGACTGGCTGTTCAGCGACGGGGGGACGGCCTCGGGGGGGGTCGTCTTCCATACGTTCGAACAGCGCGGCGTCTACCAGGTCAAATTGACCGTCGTCGACAACGACGGCCAGGCCGCGAGCGAGGTCCGCTCGATCGAGATTCTCGGGATCTTTCCGCCCTTGGACATCCGCTGGAGGACCGTCGTCGATGAGAGCATGTTCCTGTCCCGCTACGTGACCGAGGTCTCCTGGGAGGCGAATCCGGCCAACGAGGCCTACGGCATCGTCCGGTACAACGTTTATCGACGGGAGGCCGGGACGGCCAATCCGTGGAAAGCCGTCGGCCACACGGCGGGGGACGTCTTTCGTTTTCTCGACACGAACGTCAAGAAGAAGGACGCCTACGTCTACACGGTCGCGGCCGTCGACGGCCAAGGCCATGAAAGTCGTCCGTCCGCCTCGCCGGCGGAAGGGTCCTCTTCCGTTCTCGAGGCAGAGGGGAGCGCCCGTCGTCTTCCGAGCCGGGGCCCGATTCGCTAGAGAGACGCCTCCAGGCGGCGAAGGCCGCCGCCCATCCCGGGATATCGATCTCTTCGGCCCTGGCCGACGGCGGCCGGCCGAGGAGGCCGAGAATCTCGGCCGTTTTTTCCCAGGGAAACCCGACCGCGGCCAAGTTATTGGCCAGGGTTTTCCGGCGGCGGGCGAAGGCGGCGCGGAGGAAGCGGCGAAAAGCCCTCTCGTCTCCGACTTCGACCAACGGTTTGTCCCGAGCGGAAAAAACGGCGAGGGCCGAGTCGACCTTGGGCGGAGGGGCGAAAGATCCCGGGGAGATTTTGAGGGCGATCGCGACGTCGAAGGCGATCTGAAGGAGAATCCCCAAGGGGGCGTAATCTTTGGACCCCGGGCCGGCCGCGACCCGGGCCGCGACTTCTCTCTGGAGAAGAAACACCCCCCGGGAAAACAGGGCCCGCTCCTCCCAGAACCGGGCCAGGAACGGTCCGGAAATCGCATAAGGAAGGTTGCCGGCGATCTTGACCGGAGGAAGCGCTCCGGCTTCCTCGAGAATTTTCCGGAAAGGAACGGCCAGGGCGTCCCCGGCGATGATTTTCACCCTCGCCGGGCGGCCGGCTTCGAGCTCCCGGACGAGAGCGGGGTCCTTCTCGACGGCCAGGACGAGGCGGGCTTTTTCGGCCAAGGGAAAGGTCAGGGCCCCGTGTCCCGGGCCGATTTCGACGACCGTCTCCATCGGACCGGGGTCGACGGCCCGGACGATCCGCTCGAGGATCCGGGGATTTCGGAGGAAATGCTGACCAAGGGCCCGCCGCCGAGTTTTCAAGTTCGATCCTTCCTTTTCTCTTGACTCCTCAGTAAGCGCCTTGTCGCTCCTCACGACGATTTCGTCGGAATGAACCCCGACGGGGAAAAGGCCCGGGGGCGCTCGGACGCCCGCCGCTATGGCAAGGACATATGGGGGCGAGCCGAACCAGGACCCGTCGGCGGCTTTCCGGGGCGAGGCGGAGCGGCGTACCGCTTTTTGAACTTCACGGCCATGAGGAGCGTCTCGAGCAGGGCCAGGAAGTCGAGCTTGGTCCGGCCCCGCTTCCGGTCGACGAACTCGATCGGGACTTCGCGGATGGAGAAGCCGAGGAGATGGGTCTTGTAGAGAATCTCGAGGACGACGGATTGGCCGACGGAGATGAGGTCGTCGAGGTCCACGGCCTCGAGGACGCGGCGTTGAAAGCAACGGAATCCGGAGGAGACGTCCCGGACGGGCAGGCGATAGAGGCGGCGGATATATGTCCGAACGACCAGGGTGATGAGCCGCCGGTGGAGGCCCCGTTCGGCGTCCCTCCCGCCGGGGACGAAACGCGAGCCGAGGACGAGGTCGGCCCCTCCGGAGGCGGCGAGGAGCTCGGGAATGTGCCGGGGCTGGTGGGAGAAATCGCCGTCCATCTCGACGACGAGGTCCGCCCCCAGGGCGAGAGAGGCCTTGAAGCCGGCGATCCCGCCGGCCCCGCGGCCGCGGCGCTTCCGGCGGACCAGGGCGTGGACGCGCGGGTCGGCCGCGGCCATGGCCTCGACGATCCGGCCCGTTCCGTCCGGGGAGTCGTCGTCGGCGACAAGGACGTGGAGATCGGCCGGGAGCGCCAGGGCGAGGACCGCGGCGACGAGATCGCCGATGTTTTCGGCCTCGTTGTAGGTCGGGATCATGGCCACGACCCGGGGCGGGCGAGGTCCGTCGGTCACGAAGCCAGGACCTCCTCGACCGCGGCCAGGACATCGGCCGGGGCGATCGATTCCATGCACACGGGCTCGGGGCAGGCCTGTCGATAGCACGGGGCGCAGGCCGCCCCGGCGAAAAGCTTCCGCCCCCGGCCGTAGAGCTCGATTTCAGCCGGCGCGGTCGGCCCGAAAAGGACGACCGTCTTCCTTTTCAGAGCGAGGGCGAGATGCATCGCCAGGGTGTCCGAGGCGACGACGACATCCATTTCCGCCAGAAAGCCGGCGAACTCGAGGAGGGAGTTCCCGGTCCCCGTGTCGTGGATCTTGACCGGCGAGCGCCGCTTGAGGTCGGCGTTGAAGGCTTTCTCCCGCGGCCCGCCGAGAAGGAAGAGGTTGGCTCCCAGCCTCCGGCGGAGGAGGGCGATGAGCTTGAGGAAATGGGCTTTCGGCCACTGCTTGGTCAGGAACTTGGCCCCGGCGCCGGTGTTGAGACCGATGTTCGGCCGGCCCCGGCGAACGCGGTGTTTGGCGAAGAAGGCCCGGGCTTTGGCCCGATGTTCGTCCTTGAGGGCGAAGACGTATTCGTCGCCTTCATATTCCAGCCCGGCGGCCTCGAAGATCATTTCCTGGTAGGTCTTGAGGTTGGTTCGGAATTTCAGCTCGTCGTCGACGCCGAGGCGGAGGGCATAGGCGGCCGCCGGGTCGAGGGCGGCCAGGCTGCCGTGCTCGTTCATCCCGAAACCGAATTTTCGGGGACTGGAAACGAGGCTTGCCAGGGCGTCGAGACCGGGGTCCTTGTCGAGGGAATAGACGGCGTCGAAGCGCTGGGCTCGAAGGGCCAGGACGGTTTCGAGGTCGAGGGGCAGGAGGCGGTCGATCAAGGGATTGTCGCGGAGGAGGTCGAGGCTCTCCCGGTCGACGACCCAGGTGATGAACGATCCGGGAAAGCGCCGCTTCAGCCCGGCCAAAAGCGGCGTCGTCCGGAGGACGTCTCCCTGGGCCCGGCACTTGATGACGAGAAGCTTCGGGCCGAAAGGCTTGAAATGCGGGCAGCGGTCGCAGACCCGCTTGAAGCGGCAGGGCTTTTCGCCGAGGTAGTGGGCGCAGTCCGTCCGGACGAGGGTCGAGAGGGTCATCGGCCTATTTTATCCCATCTTTCCCGGCGAGATACAAGATGTGGGGATAGGCGTAGCCGCGGTCGAGCCGGACGGCGGAGGCCTCGAGACCGAGCGACCGGAGGCGCGAAAGGGTGTCCCGGCGGCCGCGGAAGTAAAACCGACGGCCGAGGGTGAGCCCGACGATCTTCACGGCGATAGTCTCCTGGATGAAGTTCCAGAGATATTTCCAGCCGGGTCGGGTGTCCATCTCCTTGATGATCAGGCGTCCGCCCGGCCGGAGGGCGTCCCGGCATTTGGCCAGGACCGCGTCCTGGGTGTCGAAGGACAGAAGATAGAGGACATCGACGAGGGAATAGACGTCGGCCGGAGGAAAATCGAAGGCCGCGGCGTCGCCGGCCCGGAAGTCGAGACCGGGGACGCCGGCCAGGGCCTTCCTGGCCGAGGCGATTTTCCGCTCGTCGAGGTCGAGGCCGAGGATCCGGCGGTCCGGGGCCCCGAGCTTGAGGATGGCCGGAAAGAGGCCGTTTCCGCAGCCGAGGTCGACGAACTCCCCCCGGTCGGGGAAATAGGCTTCGGCCCGCAGGAGAGGGCAGATCCGGAGCTTGATCCGCAGATAAGCCTTGGTCATCGGGCCGGCCCCGCGGAGAAAGCGGATGACCGCCCTTTTCTCGACCCGAACCGGGCGAAGGGGATCGGGGGCGGCGCGCACCGGGTCTCCTATCCCAGATAATGGTCGTGCCAGGACTGAAAGATGACCAGGGGCCAGAGAAGCTGGCGGTGATTGTGAGAGCCGCGGAGGTGCTCCTCCAGGATTCCGCCGACAAAGCGTTCGTCGAAAAGGCCGTGGCGGCGGAGCCGGGCCGGGGCCAGGGTCTCGAGGATGAAATCGCGGAGATCCTCCCGGATCCAGACGCCCAGGGGGATGTCGAACCCCATCTTTTTCTTGGCCAGGATTTCGGGCGGAAGGCGGGAGGCCATGGCCCGTTTGAGGATGTGCTTGGAGGCCAAGCCCTTGAGCTTGAGCCGGTGGGGGATCCCGGCGGCGAACTCGACGAAGGTGTAGTCGAGAAAGGGAACCCGGATTTCGAGCGAATTGGCCATGCTCATCCGGTCGACTTTGACGAGGAGGTCGTCCTGGAGGTAGAGCTTGAGGTCGAGGTAGGAGATCCGGTCGAGTCCGGAGGCCTGGCCGGCGTTGGCGGCGTGGAAGGCGATCGGGGCGTAAGGGTCCCCGACGATGCTCTCCCGGAGGCCGGGGCTGAAAAGCCTGTCCCGGAGTTCGGGCGGGTACGCTCCCCACCAGATGAAGTTGGCGACCTCGGGCGGGTATTCGGCCCCGGCGATGAATTTCTTGGCCTTGAACTCGAAGCTGAGACGGCGGGGCGAGGCCCGGAGGCTTTGGACGGCCGGCCGGACGATCGACCGACGGACGGGACGGGGGACTTTCCGGTAATAGCGGGCGACCTTGTAAGCCTTGTAGGTGTCATAGCCGCCGAAGAGCTCGTCTCCGCCGTCTCCGGCCAGGGCGACGGTCACGAACCGCCGGGCGAGGCGGGAGATGATATAGGTCGGGATGATCGAGGCGTCGGCCAAAGGCTCGTCGAGATACCCCATGAGGAGGGGGGTGAGCTCCCGGACTTCCTTCGGGGCGACGACGAATTCGCGGTGCTCGGTCCCGAACCGGCGGGCGACGAAGCGGGCCGCCGCGAGTTCATCGAAGGTCTTCTCCCGAAAGCCGATGGAATAGGTCTTGACCGCCCCGGGGGAAACCTCGCTCATCAGGGCCGTGACCGAGCTCGAGTCGATCCCGCCGCTCAGGAACACGCCCAGGGGGACGTCGCTCAGGAGGCGCATCCGGACCGATTCCTTGAGGCGGACGGCGACCTCCTCGGCGATGTCCTCCTCGGACCGCCGGTCGACGGCGCGGGGTCCGGGGAAGCGGACGTCCCAGTAGGTCCGGGTTTCGGTCCGGCCGGCTTCGTGGGTCAGGATCTGGCCGGGGAGAAGCTTCCGGATGCCGCGGAAGATCGACCGGGGGGCCGGGACGTACTCGAAGGCGAAATACTGGCCCATGGCCTCGTAGTCGATGTCCCGGGGGAGCGGCGCCTCGAGAAGAGACTTGATCTCGGAGGCGAAATAGAGCCGGCCGCGGTCCTCGGCGACGTGGAGCGGCTTGACGCCGAGCCGGTCGCGGACGAGGACGAGGCGCTGACGCCGGACGTCCCAGAGGGCGACGGCGAACATGCCGTTGAGCCGGTGGACGAAATCGTCGCCCAGGTCCTCGTAGAGGTGGACGATGACCTCCGTGTCGGCGTTGGTCGAGAAGGCGTGGCCCCGGGCGAGGAGGTCCTTCTTGAGTCCGGGGAAGTTGAAGATTTCGCCGTTGTAGACGACCCAGACGGTCTTGTCCTCGTTGGCGATCGGCTGCTTCCCGGTGACGAGGTCGATGATGCTCAGCCGGCGCATGCCCAGGGCCGCCCGGCCGTCGAGGTAATAGCCGTCGTCGTCGGGGCCGCGGTGGACGATGGCCTCGGTCATGGCCTTCAGGAGGGCCGGCGCTCCGGGGTCGAGGCCGCCCCCGTCCACGAATCCGCAGATCCCGCACATGCGGCTCATTGTAGATGTTTTGCGGCTAAAAGACCATTCTCAAGGCCAAGAGCCGGAGCATCCGCCGGGGGGAAAGGCTCGGGGGAGTCCCGAAACGCGTCAGCGTCCGGGAGAGTCGGGGGGGGAGACGAGCCGGAACACGTCGGGTGCGTCCTTGAATGAGGTTGGGAAAAGGAGTAGCCTGGGGGAACGGCGCGCATGAAAAAAGCCATCGTCAACGCCGACGACTTCGGGCTTTGCCGCCCGGTCAACGAGGGCATCGTCCGGGCCCACCGCGAGGGGATCCTGACGAGCGCGACCCTGATGACGAATACCCCGGGTTTCGAGGAAGCCGTCGTCTTGGCCGGGGAGAACTCGCGGCTGGGCGTCGGCGTTCACCTCAACCTCGTTCGGGGAAGGCCGCTCTCCAAACCCGAAGACCTTCCCGGCCTCGTCGGGCCCGACGGAAAATTCCCGGCCAGGCCGGGGCTTCTCCTCCGCCGGATCGCGTCCGGGAAAGTCGGAATCGGGACGATCGAAAAAGAGCTGCGGGCCCAGATCGAGAAGGCCTTGTCATCGGGGCTGGCCCTGACCCATCTCGACAGTGAAAAGCACCTCCACGCCTTTCCTCCGGTCTTTCGGGCCGTCGTCAAGCTGGCCCGGGAGTACGGATTCGGGCGGATCCGCTTCATCCGCGAATTCCGCCTCTCCCTCCGCCTCGGCCAATCCCTGAAGGCCGCTTTCCTTTCGGCCTGCTGCGCCCGGATGAAGGGGGAAGTCCGAAAGGCCGGGCTCGTGAACCCCGACGCGTTTTATGGTATATCTTACAGCGGCCGGATGACCGTCGCGAGGCTGCGCCGGATCTTCGGAGGCCTCGGCGAGGGCACGGCCGAAATCATGGTCCACCCGGGTTTTCAGACGGAGGAGCTCTTCAGCGCCGAGGGCGAGGTCGGTCCGTATTACATCAACCGATTCCGCGAGAGGGAGCTTTCGGCCCTTCTCGACCCCGGCCTGCCGGCGTTCATCCGCGGCCTGGGAGTCGAACTCGTGGACTTTCGCGGGATATGAGCGGGAGATGAAGGAAACAGCCTCCGGGCCTTATTTGAGCCTCGTCGTCCCCTTCTACAACGAGGCCGAGAACGTCGAGGAGATGCACCGCCGGCTTCGGGCCGTGCTCGACCGGCTGGGAAAGACGTTCGAAATCATCTACGTCGACGACGGCAGCACGGACCGGACGTATGACCTCCTCAAGGCGATTTACGACCGCGACCCCGCCGTCCGGGTCGTCAAGCTCCGCCGGAACTTCGGCCAGACGGCCGGGCTCCAGGCCGGTTTCGACCACGCCCGGGGCGAAGTCATCATCTCCATGGACGGGGATCTCCAGCACGACCCCGAGGAGATCCCGCAGTTCTTGGCCAAGATCGACGAGGGATACGACATCGTCAGCGGCTGGCGCAAGGAGCGCAAGGACAACCTCATCGTCCGGAAAATTCCCTCCTGGGCGGCCAACCGGATGATGCGGAAACTGTCGGGCGTCGCCATCCACGATTTCGGGACGACCTTCAAAGCCTACCGCCGCCAGGCCATCTCCGGTCTCCGCCTCTACGGGGAGCTCCACCGCTTCATCCCCGCCCTCATCAGCCGGACGGGCGTCCGGATCACCGAGATCCCGATCTCGAACATCGTTCGGCAGAAAGGGAAGTCCAAGTACGGGCTGTCCCGCGTCCGGCGGGTTTTTTTCGACCTCCTGACGGTCAAGTTCCTGGTCAGCTTCATCGACCGGCCTCTCCAGATCTTCGGCCTCCTGGGCCTGGCCTTCGGGGGGGTCGGGTTCGTCATCGCCCTTGTCCTGACCGTCGGCTTCTACGCCTTCGGCTGGAGCATCCGGGAGAACCTCGGGAATCTTCTCTTCAGCATTTTCCTGATGATCCTGGGCGTGTTCTTCGTCATGACCGGCCTCCTGGCCGAGATGATTTCCCGGATCTACTTTCAGACCCACGACATCAGGATCTACTCCGTCGACCGGGTCGATTCCCGGGCCGGCGGCCCGGCCGACGGCCCCGGATGACGAGGCCGATGCGTCTGCTGCGGTCGAAGAGGACGGCCGACCTCGCCGTCCTGGCCGCCGGCCTCCTCGCCTGGGTCGTCCTCCTTCTCCGGAACCTCGGCTATCTTTCTCTCTGGATGGACGAGGGTTTCCACTATTTGGCCGCGGAGGGAATTCTGAAGCACGGGATCCCTCTCTTTCCTTCGGGGCACGTCTATTTCAAAGCCATCCTTTATACCTACGTTCTGGCCTTCCTCTCCCTCGTCTTCGGCCTCGGGGAGGCCACCCTCCGGGTCGTCTCCGTGTTGTGCATCGGAGCCCTCATCCCCCTCGTTTATCACGCCGGGCGGAGGTTCTTCGGCCGGACGGTCGGCCTCCTGGGGGCGGGGATACTCGCCCTCTCGGTCTGGGAGGTCGAGTACGCCCGGCTGGCCCTATACTTTGCCCCCCTGATGCTCTTCTATTTCCTGAGCCTGGTATTTTTTTACCGGGGATTTTTCGAGGATGTCCGGAAATACAAGATCTGGGCCACGGCTCTATTCCTCCTGACGCCCCAGGTCCATCAGCTCGGCCAGGGGGTCGTGTTCGCCTACGCCGCCCTGTTCCTCATCCGGGGGGCGAAGCGGTTTTTCAGGAAGGACGTCCTCGTGAGCGCCGGCCTCGTGGCCGCGGCCTCGCTCGCCCTCCAGCTTCACGAGTATTTCTTCTGGAAAGTCGGCTACGTCTATTTCAAGGACGACAAGAGTCTGGGGGGGATGATCCGATATTTCTTCGGCGGCTTCTCGCTGGATTACTTCAAGGAGTTTTTCCGCAGCTTCCCCTGGATGAGCCTGGCGGTGCTGGCCGGGATGTTTCTGTGTCTGGAGGCGTATGTCCGAAGGAGGGACGGCGAACCGGGCCGGGCCGAGCCCTGGCTCTACCTCAACCTCTGCCTCGTCTTTCCCCTGTTCTTCTTCGCCTTTTTTCGAACCCACATCCAGCCGCGCTACCTGACCCAGCTCCATCCGGTCTTCATCCTCCTCTTTCTGGCCGCCCTCCAGGCTTTCTCGCGGACGTTCGTCGGGGGCCTCCTCCTGCCCGCCCTGGGCCTTCGCAAGCCGAAGGCCGCGGCCGGGGCGGCGACTCTCGTTTTCCTGGGCCTCGTCTTCGGATTGGTCGAGGGCGCCGGGCCGAAAAAACTGGCCGCGATCGTCCATCGCCGCTACGGCGACCCGATCACGGCCGACATCATCACCCGGTCGGGCCGGTTCGAGCATTATGACCACCGGGGGGCCGGCGAATATGCCCGGCATTTCCTCCGGGACGACGATCTCGTCGTCGCCATCCATGTCGTCTTTCAAAAAATCTACACGGGGCGGGTGGACTACTGGCTCTGGTCGGGCGGGCCGGGGACATGGGACGCCTGGGAGAGGACGGCCGACGGGACCTGGCGCGATTTTTATGTCGGAGCCCGATGGATCAACACGCTCGACGGCTTGAGGGAGGTCCTCGAAGGGAACCCCGGGCGCCGCGTCTGGCTCGTCGGGTCGCCCTCGCTCCTCCGCCGCGACCACATCAACCCGGACATTTTCGATTACATCGCCGTCCAGAACGCCGACAAGCTCGTTTTCCGGGGCAAGGACGCCATGTCGTCCGTGTACCTCTGGAACGACCCGATTTTCGTCGCCGGGCCGGCGCGGGCGGCGGAAGGAGAGGGGTTCCCGGCCCGCTGGGCGGAAATCGAATACGCCGACGGGCTGTCGAAGGGCGCGGCCGCGGCCTGGTCGGGGAGCCAGAGGAAGGACGAGGCCTTCGATGTCCGGATCGGCCGGCCTCTCGCCGCCGGAACCTACCGGTGCCTTGTCCGCTTCAGGGGAGGGGCCGGGGGAGCGCGTCCGGCCGCGCTGTCCGTCGTCGACGGGCGGGGGGAAAGGCTCCGGTCGATTTCCCTGGCCGGCGACGGGGCCTCGGGCGACGCCTGGCGGGAGGGCGGTTTTGTTTTTGCCCTCAAGGCCGAGGAGGAAATCCGGCTTCGCTTCGCCGTCCCGGCCCGGAGCCGGCTGTCGATCGACTGGGTGGACATCGTTCCGGAGGAGGTGAGGCCATGACCGCCGACCGTTTCCCGGGAAGCACCCAGAAAGAGCTTTTAGACCCGTCGAAATCCCTCCGAGCGAAATACGGGTCGATGTTCGTCGGCCGGGGGGGGCTTTGGGCCCTTCTTAAATATGAATTCGCCGTCCACGCCGCCGCCCCCGTCCCGGGCGCGCTCGGCTTCGCCCTCCGGACATTGTTCTTCCGGGGCCTTCTCGGAAAGGTCGGCCGGGGCGTCGTTTTCGGACGCAACATCACCCTCCGCCACCCCCACAAGATCGAAATCGGGGACAACACGTTCATCGACGACTATGCCGTGCTCGACGCCAAGGGCCAGGCGAACGAGGGGATCCGGATCGGGGCCAGCGTCTTCGTCGGCCGGAACACGATCCTGGCCTGCAAGGAAGGCTCGATCCGTCTCGGCGACTACTGCAACGTCTCGGCCAACTGCCATCTCCTGAGCGAAACGGAGATCACGCTCGGCCCGTACTCGTTCCTGGCGGGCGAGTGCTATCTCGTCGCCGGCGGGAACCATCCCATCGCCGACGCCTCCAAGCCGATCATGTTCCAGGCCTCGGAGGCCAAGGGCGGAATCCGGGTGGGCGAGGACTGCTGGCTGGGGGCCGGGGTCACCGTCCTCGACGGGGTGACGGTCGGGAAAGGGTGCGTCGTCGGGGCCGGGGCGGTCGTCGCCGCCTCGCTTCCGGACTACACCTACGCCGTCGGGAGCCGGCAGCTCCGTCTCCGAGACCGCCGGACGCTGAGGTAGGGGCGGGGGATCACGTCCCCCGTTTTCT
>VGJF01000018.1 GCA_016867585.1 Candidatus Aminicenantota bacterium
CCGTCCGGGTTTTGGCGTTGAGGACGAAGAGCTTTTTCTTGGCCTCGAAGTACTCCTCCATCGTCCGGTGGTAGTCGAGGTGCTCGCCCGACAGGTTGAGGAAAACGACGACGTCGAAGCTGACGGCCCAGACGCGCTTGAGGTCGAGGGCGTGGGAGGAGACCTCCATCAGGCAATGGGTGACTCCGCCGCCGAGCATGTCGGCCAGCATCCTCTGGAGGTCGGGCGCTTCGGGGGTCGTCCGAACCGCCGGCACGGCGAAACCCGGGCCGCGGTAAGCGATCGTTCCGAGGACCCCGGTCGCAAACCCGGCCGACCGGAGGACGGACTCGAGAAGGTAGGTCGTCGTCGTCTTGCCTTTCGTCCCGGTCAATCCGGCGATCTTGAGCCGGCGCGACGGATGGCCGTAGAAATTCGCGGCCAGGGAGGCCAGGGCCTCGCGGGGGTCGAAGACCTGGATCCAGGCGACTTCGAGGCCTTCCGGGCGGGGCCGGTCGGAAAGCACGGCCGCCGCTCCCCGTCCGACGGCCTCGGGGACGAAGGCGAAGCCGTCGAGCTTGGCCCCGCGGAGGGCGGCGAACAGGTCGCCCGGCCGGACGTTTTTCGAGGAATAGGCGAAGCCGCCGATTTCGAGGTCCTCCGCCCCGGCCCGGGCCAGGGTCGGAATCCCTTGGAGGAGCTCTCGGAGGGTCATCGCCGGGCCTCGAGGACCGACCGGGCGGTGATGGCCCCCGGCGGCGGTCCGGCCTGGGGATGGAGGCCGAGGTAGCGGAGGACGTTCCGGGCGATTTCCCGGAAAACGGGCGCCGCGACCAAGCCGCCGTAGTAGACGTTCTTGTTCTTGGGCTCGGAGAGGACGACGAGAATCGAGATCGCCGGCCTGTCGGCGGGAACGAAGCCGACGAAAGCCGCCAAATGCCTGCTCGAGGTGTAGCCTCCCTGCCGGGAGTCGAGGAGCTGGGACGTTCCCGTCTTGCCGGCGACGCGGAATCCGGGCAGACGCGCGCCCGTCCCCGTGCCTTCCTCGACGGCCCGGACGAGGATCTCCGCGAGCTTTTCCGCGGCCGCCGGCGAGACGACCCGCGAGTCCGGACCGTCCGGTTCCGGGTTGGCCGGCCGGCCGCCGACGGACTTGAGGAGGCGGAGGCCGACCTTTTCCCCCCGGTTGGCGATGATGTTCATCGCCTGGAGAAGCTGGACGGCCGTAACCGAGATTTCGTAGCCGACCGACAGGGCGTCGGGGGACCGGCGGGACCATTCGTCCGGCGGGCGCACCAGGCCGGCGGCTTCGGCCGGGAGGTCGATCCCCGTCCGCTCGCCGAATCCGAAATCCCTGATCGTCCGGTAGAGGAGATCCGGCCCGAGACGGCGGGCGGCCTGGATCGTTCCGATGTTGGACGAGTGGACGATGACGTCGGCGAAGGCGAGGACGCCGAACGGCTTGTGGTCCCGGATGGAGCGGCCGGGGACGGTGATGGCCTCGGCGGCGCAGTTCAAGGTCTCTCCCGGGGCGATAAGGCCGTGGTCGAGGACGGCCGCCGCGGTGACGATCTTGAAGGTCGAACCGGGGTCGAACAGATGGCGGATGCTGCGGTCGATCCTCCGCTCGGGCTCGGCCGCGGCGAAGGCGTTGGGGTCGTATCCGGGGGCGCTGGCCATGGCCAGGATTTCGCCGGTCGCCGGGGCCGAGACGATGACCGTCCCCCATTCGGCCTGGTGCTCGGCCATGGCCCTTTCGAGCTCGCGTTGGGCGAAATACTGGATCATCCGGTCGAGCGTCAGGACGATGTCCAAGCCGGGCTTCGGGGCGGAGAGGATTTCGACGTTGTACTCCCTCCGGCGCGCGTCCCGGAGGACGAGCCGCTGCCCCTCCCGTCCGCCCAGGTCTTTATTGTAGCGGAACTCGATGCCGGCCAGCCCTTTTTCGTCCGGGTCGACGCCGCCCAGGACATGGGCGGCCAGGGGGCCTTGGGGATAGGTGCGCCGCCGTTCGTCTTCGATGCGGAGGCCGCGGACGTTCATGTCCCGGACGATTCGGGCGGTCTCCGGGTCGACCTTCCTTCTGAGGTAGACGAACTTGCCGCCGTCCTCGAGCTGGCGGCGCATCTGGGCGAGGCTTTTGGGGCCGAGTCCGAGGACGGGCGCGACCTCGAGGACGGGGGCCATCTTCGCTTCGATCGGCGCATCGGGCGACGGCCTGTAGACCACGGAAAAGGAGGGGACGCTGTGGGCGAGGATGTGGCCGTTTCGGTCGAAGATCGTCCCCCGCTCGGTGGGGATCGGCACCAGCCGCCGGCTCTGGCCGGTGACCTGGCGCCGGTGCTCGGCGTGCTGGATGGCCTGAATCTGGACGAGGCGGCCGAGGATCCCGGCGGCCCAGAGACCGACGACGACGGACAGGAGGCGCGTCCGGCGGCGGGCTTTTTTCTGCTCGATCTCCCGGGCCAGGTCGATCATGGCCTCACTTCCGGTCCTCGTAGACGATCTGGTCGTCCCGCATGTCGCCGAGACCGAGCTTCTCCCGGGCGATTTTCTCGATCCGCTCCGGGGAGGAGAGGGCTTCACGTTCGGCTTTGAGGCTCTGGATGTCCTTTTCGAGCCGCTGCTTGGCGCTCTGGTCCCGGCCGACGGCATAGCCGAGGCGGATGTTCTCGGTCAGGTGCCAGAGGTAGAAGGTCAGGATGCCCATGACGACAAGACAGGCCGAAGCGGCCAGGAGGATCTGGCGGCGGCTATATTTCTTGTGGACCATGGGGCAGGATCTCCCCGGCCCGGAGCTTGGCCGAGCGGGACCGCGGGTTCCGGGCCGTTTCGACTTCGGTCGGGACGACGGGTTTCTTGGTCAGGAGCCCGAGAACTGGCGCTCCGTCCTCGGGGCGGGCGAGCCGGCTGAAGGTGTGCTTGACGATCCGGTCCTCGAGCGAATGGAAGGAGATGACGGCGATCCGGGCCCCGGGGGGAAGAAGGCCGGAGGCCGTCTCCAGGAATTCTCCGAGCCCCTCCAGCTCCCGGTTGACTTCGATCCTGAGGGCTTGGAAGGCCTTGGCCGCCGGATGGATCTTCCCGGGCTGCGGGATCCAGCGGCAGATGTCCTCGACGAGAAGGCGGAGCTGGGCCGTGCTTTCAAGCCTCTGGGTCCGCCGCAGCGAAACGACCGCCCGGGCGAGCTTGGCGGCCTGCTTGAGCTCCCCGTATTCCCGGAAGAGATGGGCCAGCTTGGGCTCGGAATATTTGTCGAGGACGGCCGCCGCGGTCAGCTTTTGACGGCGGTCCATCCTCATGTCGAGCGGCCCGTCCAGGGAATGGCTGAAGCCGCGGGCCGGGTCGTCGAGCTGAAAAGAGGACATTCCCAGGTCGAGAAGAAGGCCGCGGACGGACGGGAAGTCGATTTCGAGCTCCGGGATGAGACGGAAATCGGCCTGGAAGAGGCGGACCCGGTCGGCATAAGGGCTTAACCGCTCCCCGGCCAAGCGCAAGGCCTCCTCGTCCAGGTCGAGGCCGACGAGTCGGGCCCGGGGATGGCTCTCCAGGATGGCCTCGGCATGTCCGCCGAGGCCGACCGTCCCGTCGAGGTAAAGGCCTTGGCGGGAGGGGTCGAGAAGGTCCAGGACCTCTTCCCGAAGGACGGGGATGTGCTCGCGGCCGGTCATGACCCCTTCCTGCCCGCCATCAGTTCGGCGATCTTCTTGAAGTCATCGCGGGAGAGGGGCTGGCGCTGGAGTTTTTCGTCCAGGCGGGACGCGTCCCAGACCTCGAAATGGTTGTTGAGGCCGATGACCACGACTTCGGCCGCCAATCCGGCCATGGACCTCAAGGCCGGGCTGAGGAGGACGCGGCCCTTGGCGTCGAGGTCGGCCTGGGCTCCGAAACGGTTGGCCCGCCGCATGTATTCTTCGACATCGGGGTCGAGAAAGAGGTTCGAGCCCTCGGTCGAGCCGGTCATGGCCAGCCAGACGGGCAGGGGAAATATCTTGATGTAGTTTTCTTCGAGGGAGGTGACGAAAAGGTCCTTTCCCCATCGTTCCTCGACGGCGGTCCGAAACTTCTCGGGGACCTTCAACCTTCCGCTCTTGTCAAGCCTTGCTTTGTAACTTCCGATCAATATGTTTCCCATAATATCCCGTTTTGTCCCATTTTGATTAGAATATAGACATCAGGATGGAAAAAGTCAAGCAAAAAATTGAAAATTAACTACATGAAAAGGCTTGAGTTATCGTTGCCGCCCAAGGATTGTCCGTGTGTCCCGGACAAGTATTATTCGGTTTCGGGGATTTCGGCCTTTTCTTCGAGGAGTTTTTGGGCCGTTTCGAGATGTTCGGCCGGGACCATGACCCGGATCTCGCCCAGCCCGTCGGTCATGATCCGGTAAAGAGAGGAGATCGACTCGCCTCGGATGAGGCAGGGGATCCCCTGGCTCTCCAGGAAGCTCTTGATGACGTCCGCTTCGGCCAGGTCCCAGGTTCGGGTGAGTTCTCGGAGTCCGACGTCCATCCCGCATATTCTAGGCCATTCCTTCCCTCTCGACAAGCCTTCGATGGAAACGCTCCCCGCCGACAAGCGTCCTCAAAAGAGGACAGCCGGCGGGGCCGGAAGGGGTTTTCCCGCCTGGCGGAGCTGGCATGGCTCTTGCATTAAGGCTATAATGAATTCCGGATAAAGGAGCCGAGCCATGAGGAAGAAGGGTTTCGCGGCCGTCTTCGGAATGGGCCTCCTGTTGACGGTTTGGGCCGCCGCCGCGGCCGAGCCTTACCAGGTCGTCAATGGGCCCAAGGATTTTTATTTCGGGCATATCAGCCTGGTCGAGATCAAGAACGACGGCCAGGACCCGGTCGTGCTCAGGGAAGGGGCGGCCAAGCCCGAGCTGGCCCTCCTCAACACGCCCATCGGTCCCGGCGACACCGTTCAGACCTCGGGTCGAAGGGTCGAAATCCAGCTCGATAACGGAACCATCCTCCGGCTCGATGCGAACTCCGAGCTCAAGGTCGAGACGATCTTGGCCCAGAGCCTGAGCTCCGGACAGAAACTGACCAACCTCGTCCTCCGCCGCGGCCGGCTCTATGCGATGTACAAGCAGTTCAGCGCCAAGGAGACCTTCCAGGTCATCACGACCACGGCCGCGGTCAAGTTCCGGACGGACACCGTGGCCGTCGTCGAACGGGCCGAGGAGGGGGGGACGTCCGTCCAGGTGAAATCGGGCCGGGCCTTTGTCCTCTACGGCCCGACGCCGAACGACCTCCAGGAGCGGCAAGTCGGGAAGAAGGAAAGAATCACGGTCGCCCCCGACCATGGGATCTCCCTTGAAGAATACGCGACCGGCTCGGACTTCGAGCGGTGGAACGATGAGGTCAACGCCGATTTCGTCGACCTTCACAGGGGGTTGACGCCCCTTCCGAAGCCCGTCCGGAGGCTCCCCAAGGCGGTCGTCTACTGGGCCGAACGCTACGGGGACATGTACGGGGAATGGGTTTGGGACGAATATCTGGGCTACGTCTGGAGGCCCTATTACAATGACCGATACCCGGGCGGAAGCTGGGCGCCTTATTACCACGGCCAATGGGCCCGGGTCGGCGGCCAGATGTTTTGGATTCCGTCCGAGCCGTGGGGCTGGGTGCCTTACCATCTCGGCGTCTGGCATTGGTCTCCGAAAAGGGGCTGGATGTGGGTTCCCGGCTCGGCCTTCGCCCCGGCCTGGGTCGATTGGGGCTTCATGTACGGCGGCCTTTATGCCTGGAGGCCCTGGTCGCTCTTCGACTGGATGTGGTGGGACGCCATGGGCTATAGCCACGGATGGATGGGCTCGTACTGGGGCTCCCCCTTCTATTGGTGGAGATGGATGGGGGGGTATTCGGATTACGGCTTCTACGGATCCAACAATTTCGGCGAGGGAACACCATTCGCCCCGTCCGCCAAACCCGCCCTCGGCCAAGTCTCCAAGGACCAGCTGAAGAAGCCGGCCGCCCCCTTTGCCATGCCCAAGGAGCTCTACAAGGGTTACCGGGCCCTCATGGCCGGGTTGCGGAAAGGGGATTCGGCCGTGGTCGAATCGCTCCGGACTTCGACCAGGACCGGGGCCGTCGTCCGCGGGGAAGATCTCCATGCGCCCCGGGTCCATGAGCGGGCGATCGGGGTGAGGTCGTTCGTGGAAGCCGTCGAGCCCATGCGGCATTCTCCCGCCCTGAGGCCCATCCTCGGCCTTCCCGCGCCGGTCACGGCGGACGCTTCCCGTCTCGCCGCCCGGACCTTGGGCCGCAACCTTGAGCCGAGGCCGTCGGAGGCCGTTTCGGCCGCCCAGGGGAGAGTCCTGCCTCGGGCCTTGAGGAGCAGTCTTCCCGAGCCGGCGATGCGCGTCCGCGACTGGAATCCGGACGTTTCGGTCGCCCGCAAACTCGGCGTCAGCATCCGATACCTCAGCCGGTCGAACGAAATCTACAGCCCCGAGCTCAACCTCAGCTCCTCCGCCTCCGGCCGTCATGTCCGTTTGGGAAGCGGCGCGTCGGGCTCGAGCGGGTCCGGCTACACCGGCTCCTCGAGCGGAACAAGCTCCGGGGGGAGCGTTTCCTCGGGAGGCGGCAGCGCCAGCGGAGGCGGGAGCTCGAGTTCGACCTCGTCTTCGAGCGGAGGCGGCCACATTAAATAACTCGGTTCGCTGTTCCGGCAAGGCCGGGTCGCGAAAAGCGGCCCGGCCTTTGTTATTTCCGGAAGACGGCCATGGGGGCGTCGAGGGCGGCCGCGAGGACGGCCATGACCCTGCGGAACGCCTCTCCGAATTCGGGCCGGAGCGGCTCGACGGGGGCGAATTTCTTGGCCAGGGGATTCACGTAGACCCCCCCCTCCTTGATCCGGTAGTCGAGGTGGGGGCCGGTGGATTCGCCCGTCGAGCCGACCGTCCCGATCTGCTGGCCGCTTCGGACCTTGTCCCCTTTCTTGACCAGGATCCGGGACAGGTGCAGATATGAGGTCTCGAAGTTGTTCTTGTGGCGGAGGCGGATCATCCGCCCGGCCGCGCCCCGCGCCCCCGTCTCGAGGACGGTCCCGTCGGCCGTGGCATAGACGGGCGTGCCCACGGGCGCGGCGTAGTCCACACCGTAATGGGCCCGGTAGACCTTGCGGATGGGATGGAGCCGGCTGAAGCTGAACCGGGAAGTCAGCCGTCCGCGGCCGAGGAGGGGGGATTTCAGGAACTCCTTCCGGAGGGATCCTCCCCCGGCGTCGAAGTGATCGGCTTTCTTCGTGTCGGGGTACTCGAACCGGAAAGCCCGGTAGAGGCCGCCCTGATTCCAGAATTCGGCCGCCGGGATATGGCCGTAGCCGGCGAATTCGCCGTCGAGGTAATGCTTCTCGACGATGAGCCGGAAAGCGTCGCCCTCCCGGAGCCCGGCCCAGAAGTCGATGTCCCATCCGAACAGCTCTTCAAGGCGCCAGGACAGGGTCGGGCTTTCCTTCCGTCCGACGACGGCTTCGTAGAGGCTGTTGCGGATGACGCCGTCGACGTAGGCCGGCCGGACTTCGAACGGATAGGCTTTCCTTTCCGTCTCATACGCCCCGCCCTCGCTCGTGACCAGGATGTATGAACGCTCGTCGACCGGATATTCCAGGGCCCGCAGGGCCCCGGCTCCGTCGAAGGAGATTTTCATCCTTCGGCCGGCGACGATCCTTTTGAAGTCGAAAACGGGCTTGGCCGCCTTGACGAGCCGGTCGATCTCGGGCGCCGGGAGGCCGTTCTCGGAGAGGATCGCCGATAGGGTTTTTCCCCGTTCGACGATCGTCTCGACCGTCGTCCAGGGCGGCTCGGCGTCCGTCGGAGGCGTTGCCGCGGGCGGCGGCCCGGCGGGCGGCCGGCCCGGGAAACAGTCCGGCCGGACGGCCTTGAAAAGAACGGCCCCGGCGGCGGCCAGGCCGACGACGAGCGCCGCCCCGGCCAGGGCGATCCGGACGCGGGCCGGCAGGCGGCGCTTTCGGCCCGGCCGGGACGGAGAGGGGGCGTCGGGCGGAAAAGGGAATTCGGGTTGAAAATCGCGGCCGCCGGCCGCTTGCTTGCCGCGCCGCGAAGGCCGGGCCGCCTTTCCGGGATCGGTCATTTTTTCTTCAGGGCCTTTTTCCGGGCGATCTCCCGGGTCACCGGCTTGTGGAGGACGAGGACGTAATAGACGGCCAGGACGGCGGCGATGAGGGCGCCGCGGGCGGTTTCTCCCCGGGCGATGAGGACGGCGGCGTAAGCGGCGGCGGCCAGGAGGAGGCCGAGATGGACGAGGGCGAAGAGGGTGTCGGCGAAGCGGGAGGCCATGGGCTGCCCGGAGGCTCTCCGCGGCCGGTCAATTCGTCCGGACGCGGGCGACGGACAGAATGGTCACGGTTCGGCGGGGAACGTCCTCGTAGCCCTTGACCGTCGCCGTCGGGACGGCGGCGATGGCGTCGACGACCTCCATTCCGGCGACGACGCGTCCGAAGACGCAGTATTTCATCCGGTCGAGGTCGAGGTTGTCGACGGTGTTGATGTAGAACTGGGAGGTCGCGCTGTGGAGCTCCTCGGTCCGGGCCATGGCGATCCAGCCCCGGGCGTTGCGGAGGCCGTTGCCGGACTCGTTCCGGATCGGGCGCTTGGCCGGCTTCTCGTAAAGGTCGGCCGTCAGGCCGCCGCCCTGGATCATGAAGGTCCGGATGACCCGGTGGAAAATCGTCCCGTCGTAGAACTTGTCGTCGGCGTAGGCGAGGAAATTCTTGACGGTCAGGGGGGCTTTATCGGGATAGAGCTCGAGGGTGATGTCGCCCCGGCTCGTCTTCATGAGGACGGTGACCGGGGCGGCGGCCGGGGTTTGGGCGGCGAAGGCCGCGGCGCCGAAAAGGACGGCGATCAGGGCGGCGATTCTGACCATGCGATGCCTCCGGGAGGAATTTGGAAGAGCGACATTCGACCATACCAAAATCGCCCCGCCGAATCAAACGCCTCTCGGGTTGACGGAACGGCGGGAAAAAGAGTACAACCCATTCCAGGACTTTCCGGATGACGAAGGAGCGGACAATGAAACACAAAAAATCGCTGGTCGTGCTCGCGGCCGCGGCCGTCCTCTTCTCGGCCTCCGGTCCGCCGGCGGCGGCCAAGGGCAAGATCGAATTCGGCTTCCATTACGGAGGCTGGACCCTGAATGTCCTCCGCGGCCTCATCGAGGGCATCGCCGAGGATTTCGCCGAGAACCTCAAGGACGACATGTTTAAGAACCTTCGAGACGAGTACCCGGACCGGGACATCCGGGAACGGAATTTCCGCAACGATGTCCGCTTCGACTCCGGCGGGAGCAATTTCGGCTTCGAGATCCGGTGGTATCCGGCCGGCCAGGACGGCTCGTTCAGCCTGGGCCTGGCCGTCGAGAAATCGAAGTTCCGGATCGGGCCGTTGAACGTCGATACGGCCATCACCTTCGAAGACGCCGAGACGTACGAGACGGCGGAGTTCGAGGGGACGGGGTGGAGCCAAGTCACGTCGGAGCCGCTGGCCGCGGTCTTGAGCTTCCGCTGGGACATCTTTCCGCGCGGCCGCGTCCATCCCTATTTCACGATCGGCTTCGGCCTCGCCGGGGGGCCGGCCCTGGACAAGACCGTCGTCGAATACAACTTCCGGGGAACGGCCGTCTTTCCCGACGAGGCGCCCGAGACGGTCCAGGAGTCGGGAAGGAAAACGCTGCTCGAATTGAAGGAGGAGAGCCTGAGGCCGCCCGAAGAGGGGGAAGAGAAGGACGAGCCCTTCGAGTATCCGAACATCTTTCCCTTCGTCCAGCTTCATTTCGGGCTGAAGGCCAAGCTGACGCCGAACATCCATCTCCTCGTCGACGCCGGCATCTTCAACGGATTCATTCTTCGCGGCGGCATCGCCATTCGGATATAAAAAGCGGGGACACATCACTTTTATGTCCGAAAACGGACATATAAGTGATGTGTCCCCGTATTTGATTGAGGAGGAGAGGATGTCTCTACGCCGGAACCGGACGTTCGTTCTTTGGGCCGTTCTCGGCCTTGTCGTGGCCGCGGCCGGCCCGGCCGCCCCGCAGCGGGGCCGGGAGCAGGCCCCCCTGACCGAGGAGCAGAAGCTCCTCGAGGCCATGCACTCATCCAGAGCCAGACGCTTTACGGCTACGTCCAGGAGCTCGTCTCGGAAAAATGCGGCGGCCGCTTGACCGGGACGCCCGAATACGACCTCTGCGCCGAGTGGGTCGTCTCGCTCCTCAGGGAGTGGGGCATCCAGCCCGGCGGGGAAAACGGCACCTATCTCCAAACCTTCCCCAACCCCTACACCCTCGTCTTTCCGGGCGGCTACTTGAAAATGGAGATCCCGGTCAAAGACGGCGTCATCACCAAGACCTACGCCTACGAGGACGAGTTCCTCCCCGGAGGGACGTCGGGCTCGGGCGAGGTCAAGGCCGAGGTCGTCTACGTCGGCTTCGGGATCACCGCCCCCGAGCTCGGCTACGACGACTACGCCGGGGTCGACGTCAAGGGCAAGATCGTCCTCATGGATCCCGAGGCGCCGATGCAGGCCGCCGACACCGACGTCTTCAGGAAATGGCGGCCCTATTCCTTCCATCAATACAAGCACGAAAATGCCGTCGCCCACGGGGCCAAGGGCATGATTTACAACTACGGGCCGATCGTCAACCCGAACAACTCCTACCGGGAGGGTTTCGTCTATCACCACGTCGGCCCGGCCGTGGTCGCCGACGTCTTCGCCGGGACGGGCCGGACCTACGCCGACACCGCGGCCAAAATCCGGAAGGATCTGAAGCCCCAATCGTTCGCCACGGGCAAAATCATGGCCCTCAAGAACGTCACCGAGCACCATCCCGAGGGAAAGGGGGCCAACGTCATCGGCCTCATCCCGGGAACGGACCCGGCCCTCAGGGACGAGGTCATCATCATCGGCGGCCATCTCGACCATCTCGGCCGCTGCTGGGAGCTCATGCCGGGAGCCAATGACAACGCCACGGCCGTGGCCGTCGGCCTGGGCGTGGCCGAGGCGATGGCCAAATGCGCCGTGAAGCCGAAGCGGACCGTTGTCTTCCTCTTCTTCGGGGCCGAGGAGCAGGGCGTCGCCGGCTCGAAATACTACACCGAAAATCCCGTCTATCCTCTCGACAAGACCCTGGTCTTGATGAACATGGAGGGACCCGGGGTGGGCGACAAGATCTCGGCCTCGGGGGCGAGGACCTATCCGGCCTTCTGGGCGTTCATCGAGAGGGCCAACGAGAAATACATCCACCGGATCGTCACCGGCGGCGCGGCCAATTATCCCGGCCGTCCGCGCCAGGATTCAGCCTGGTTCTTCTGGAAGGGCGTCCCTTCGCTGACCTTCGGGTCCTACGGCAGGTCCGTGCCCTATCCGACCTACCACAACACCCGGGATGCCCTCGACCTCGTCACTCCGGAGATCATGGAGGACACGGCCCAGCTTTTCTTCATGGCCGTGATGGACATGGCCGACGAGGAGGCCCTCGACTTCCGGCCCAAAAAGTGACGGCCGGGACGGTCCGCTCCTACAAGTGGAGCTCGACGATGTCCTCGTCGGCCAGAAGGAAATCGCGGTTGACCATCAGGCCCGAGATCTCGCCCGCGCGCCAGAGGCGGGCATAGGCCAGCTTTTCCGAGAAGTCCTTGTGGACGGCCGAGGCGATGTCGAGGACCGTCGCTCCCCGCCTGAGGATGAAGGGCGAATCATGGTCCGCCTTCTTGCCGGGGGCCTTGCTGTAGACCCTGATGACGCGGAGGATCCGGAACAGCCGGGCCCGAAGCTCCTCCAGGCCGGCCCCCTCGGCCGCCGAGACGGCGGCGATGGGAAGGGCTTCGCCGTAGAACAACCTCAGGGCCTCGAGGCCTTCGCCGTCCGGGTCGGCGTCGGTCTTGTTGGCCGCGAGGATGGTTTTTTTCCGGAAGACGCGGACGGCCTCCTCGGCCGGGGGGACGAACTCTTCGTCGACGAGCTCGACCCGCCTCTCCTTGAGCCGGCCGGTCAAGGTCTCGAGGAGGGCCGGGGAATCGGGGTCCGAGGCGTCGGCCACGAGGAGGACGACGTCGGCGACCTTGATGATCTCGACCTGCCAGCTCTCCAGGAACTCGGCGGTAATGGGGGGGAGGTCGACGAGCTGGACCTTGACGTTCTCGAATCTCATCATGTAGGGCGCCGGCGTCCGGGTCGTGAAGGGATAGTCGCCGACCTCCGGCTCCGCGCCCGTCAGGGCCCGGATCAGCCGGGATTTCCCGGCGTTGGGGGGGCCGACGACGGCGATCTGGCCGGCGCCCTGCTTCTCGACGATGTGGCTCGGCCCTTTCTTGCCCGCGGCGGCGGCCTTCTGCATCTCCTCCTTGAGCTTGGCGATCTTGGCCCGGTGCTGGGCGACCATCTTCTCGGTCCCCTTGTGCTTGGGGATGAGGCGGAGGAGCTCCTCGTAGATCTCGATCTTCTCCTCGGGGGTCTTGGCGGTGCGGAGCTTTTTTTCCGCTTCCATGTACTGGGGGGTCAGGTTGGCCGGCACGGAAGCATCATAACCCACCTTGAAAATTCGGGTCAAATCGGGGACTTCACACTCCCCGGCGACTCCCGCGGCCCGAGCCCAACAAGTTGTTAAGGGGAGTCTTTGAAGCCCCAAAATATTGTATTTGCGGGCCCAAAATTCGCTTTACTCCACTCCCCGGTTTGAGGTATAATTTCATCGAAAAAAAAGCCCGGGTTCAGTGAGACGATCGGCCTCCTAAACCCGTCGTTTATCAGTGAGATAGGAGACATGCCGGAAACGAAGTACACGGCCGAGAGCATCAAAGTCCTGAAAGGCCTGGAAGCCGTCCGGAAGCGGCCGGCGATGTACATCGGGTCGACGGGCCCGGACGGCCTCCACCACCTCGTCTACGAAGTCGTCGACAACTCGATCGACGAGGCCCTGGCCGGCTACTGCCGGAACATCGAGGTCTCGATCCGCGTCGACGATTCGGTCACGGTCATCGACGACGGCCGCGGGATTCCCGTCGAGCTCCATAAGAAGGAAAAGAAGTCGGCCGCCGAGGTCGTCATGACCATGCTCCATGCCGGCGGCAAGTTCGACGACAAGTCCTACAAGGTCTCGGGCGGCCTCCACGGCGTGGGGGTGTCGGTCGTCAACGCCCTGTCCAAGCGCCTCGACCTCGAGATCAAGCGCGGCGGGGGGATCTTCACCCAGAGCTACGAGCGCGGCATCCCCCTGGGCCGGCTCAAGCAGGTCGGCAAGACGAAGAAAACCGGGACGAAGGTCACCTTCTGGCCCGACGACGAGATCTTCGAGACGACGGAGTTCAACTTCGAGGTCCTGACCCAGCGGATGCGGGAGCTGTCGTTTCTGAACCGCGGCATCCGGATCGCGATCGCCGACGAGCGAGCCGGCAAGTCCCACGAGTTCCAGTACAAGGGAGGGATCGTCGAGTTCGTCCAGTTCCTCAACCAGAACAAGACCGTCCTCAACCCCCGGCCGATCTATTTCGAGAGCCGGAAAGACGACATCGTCGTCGAGCTCGCCTTCCAGTACAACGCCGGCTTCTCCGAGACGATCTTCACCTTCGTCAACAACATCAACACCCACGAGGGCGGGACCCATCTCATCGGCTTCAAGTCGGCCCTGACCCGCGGCATCAACGCCTACGCCGAGTCCCACAACCTCCTCAAGGATCTCGGCGGGAGCGCGATCGGCGGCGACGACACCCGGGAGGGCCTCTGCGCCGTGCTGAGCGTCAAGATGCGCGAGCCGCAGTTCGAGGGCCAGACGAAGACGAAACTCGGCAACTCCGAGGTCAAGGGGGTCGTCGAGTCGCTCGTCAACGAACGGCTGGGGGCCTACCTCGAGGAGAACCCGACCAACGCCAAGCGGATCGTCCTCAAGGCCCTCGATGCGGCCCGGGCCCGGGAGGCGGCCCGGAAAGCCCGGGAGCTCGCCCGCCGGAAAAGCGTTCTCGAGTCGTCGTCGCTGCCCGGCAAGCTGGCCGACTGCCAGGAGCGCGACCCCCGCCTGTCCGAGATCTTCATCGTCGAGGGCGACTCGGCCGGCGGTTCGGCCAAACAGGGCCGGGACCGGCGCTTCCAGGCCATCCTCCCCCTCAAGGGCAAGATCCTCAACGTCTGGAAGGCCCGCCAGGACAAGATTTTCAACAACGACGAGATCGGGATGATGATCGCGGCCCTCGGGACCTCCATCGGGGAGGCCGAGGCCGAATCCGGCCTGGACAAGCTCCGCTACCACAAGGTCATCATCATGACCGACGCCGACGTCGACGGCTCGCACATCCGGACCCTCCTCATGACCTTTTTCTACCGCCACCTCAAGGCCCTCATCGAGAAGGGCCATCTCTACATCGCCCAGCCGCCCCTCTACAAGATCGTCCGGGGCCGCGAGGTCCAGTACCTCAAGGAGGAACGGGCCTACGAGAAGTGGCTCGTCAAGAAGATCTCCGAGGACTTCAAGGTCCGGGTCAAAGGCCGCAAGGAGGTCTTCGAGGGCGAGAAGTTCCGGAAGCTTTTCCTCCGGATCATGCAGAAGAAGAGCTACATCCAGCTCCTCGAACGGAAGAGCTATCCGTTTTTCCTCGTCGAGATTCTCATCCGCGAGGGGGCCCAGGGCCTGGAGTTCCTCCAGGACCGCAAGGCCATGAAGCGGATCCAGAGCCTCATCGAGGCCAAGGATCTGACGACCGAGCTGACCAAAGATGAGGAGTACGAGGCCTACGAGCTGGCCGTCAAGTTCCAGGTCAACGGGATGTCCCTCCACTGCCGGGTCAATTTGGGGCTCATCGATTCGGTCGAGTACAGGAACCTTTTCAAGATCATGAAGGAGCTCGAGGAGTTCCGGCCGCCCTACGAGGTCCTCTCCAACGGCGACGTCGTCGTCGTCGAGAACGAGAACAAGCTCGTTGATTATCTCCACGAGAAGGGGAAGAAGGGGGTCGGGATCCAGCGCTACAAGGGTTTGGGGGAAATGACCCCTGACCAGCTCTGGGAGACGACCATGAACCCCGGAAACCGGGCCCTCCTCAAGGTCTCGATCCAGGACGCCGTCGTGGCCGACGAGGTCTTCTCCGTCCTCATGGGGGACGAGGTCGAAAGCCGCAAGAAGTTCATCGAGACGAACGCCCTCCTGGCGACGAACCTGGACATCTGAGACATGGCCAAGAAAAAAACCTCCGGGCCTGCCGCGCCGCCTGAAACGCCGCCGGCGGAGGCCCCTCCGCCCGCCGAGGCCAAACCGGCCAAGGGAAAGGACGCTCCGCCCGCCGAGGCGGCGCCCCTCCCTCCGGCCGCGGCCGACCTGTCCGTCGTCTCCCTCGAGGAGGAGATGAAGCGCTCCTACCTCGACTACGCGATGAGCGTCATTATCGGCCGGGCCATCCCGGACATCAAGGACGGGCTCAAGCCCGTCCACCGCCGGGTCCTCTACGCCCTCTACGAGACGGGGACGACCCACGGCAAGCCCTACAAGAAATCGGCCCGGATCGTCGGCGACGTCATCGGCAAGTACCATCCCCACGGGGACCAGGCCGTCTACGACACCCTCGTCCGGATGGCCCAGGACTTCAGCCTCCGCTGCCTCCTCGTCGACGGCCAGGGCAACTTCGGCTCGATCGACGGCGACCCCCCGGCGGCCATGCGGTACACCGAGGTCCGGATGACCCGGCTGGCCGAGGAGATGCTGGCCGACATCGAGAAGGACACGGTCAACTTCGTCCCCAATTACGACGAGAGCCTGACCATGCCCGAGGTCCTGCCGACGAAGTTCCCGAACCTCCTCGTCAACGGCGGATCGGGGATCGCCGTCGGGATGGCCACGAACATCCCCCCTCACAACCTCGGCGAAGTCTGCGACGGCCTGATTTACCTCGCCGACCACCCCGGGGCCTCGCTCGACAAGATCATGGAGTTCATCCCCGGGCCGGATTTCCCGACCGGCGGCTACATTTTCAACCTCCCGGGCATCCGGGACGCCTACCGCGACGGCCGGGGGACGATCCAGGTCCGGGCCAAGTCCATGATCGAGCACGGCGACAAGGGCGAGCGGGAGCGGATCGTCATCACCGAGATCCCCTACGCCGTCAACAAGTCCCGCCTCCTCGAATCCATCGCCGAGCTCGCCAACCAGAAGAGGGTCGAGGGCATCGCCGACCTCCGGGACGAGTCCGACCGGGAGGGCATCCGGATCGTCATCGAGGTCAAGAAGGGCGAGCTGCCCGAGGTCGTCCTCAACAACCTCTACAAGCACACGGCCCTTCAGACGTCCTTCGGGATCATCCTCCTGGCCATCGTCGACAAGCAGCCGAAGATCCTCAGCCTCATCGATATCATGAAGCACTTCATCGGCCACCGCCAGGATGTCATCCGGCGGCGGACGCGGTTCGACCTCAAGAAGGCCGAGCTCCGGGCCCACATTCTCGAGGGGCTGACGATCGCCCTCGACCACCTCGACGCCGTCATCAAGCTCATCCGGGGCTCGAAGAACGTCGAGGAGGCCCGGACGGGACTCATGGCGCGGTTCAAGCTGAGTCCCATCCAGGCCCAGGCCATCCTCGAGATGCAGCTCCAGCGCCTGACCCACCTCGAGCGGGACAAGATCGTCCGGGAATACGAGGAGGTCAAGGCCCTCATCGTCAGGCTCAAGAGGATTCTGGGCTCGGACAAGCTCATCCAGGAGATCATCGTCGACGAGCTTCGGGAGATCAAGAAGGCCTACGCCGACGAGCGGCGGACGGAGATCCGGGGCGAGGTCGTGACGGACATCCGGGCCGAGGACCTCATCAAGGAGGAGGACGTCGTCGTCATGACGACACAGTCCGGCTACATCAAGCGGACGAGCCTCTCCTCCTACCATTTCCAGATGCGCGGCGGCAAGGGACGGCGGGGGATCAGCATGAAGGCCGAGGACGTCGTCGAGGACGTCTTCGTCTGCTCGACCCACGCTTACCTCCTCTTCCTGACGAACAAGGGGCGGCTCTACTGGCTCAAGGCCCTCGAGATCCCGGACGTCGGAGTCTCGGGGCGGGGAAAGGCGATCGTCAACCTCATCGAGTTCCAGCCGGGCGAGCGGATGACCTCGGTCGTGGCCGTCAAGGACTTCCGCCCCGACAGGTACCTTGTCATGATGGCCAAGGACGGCCACATCAAGAAGACGGCCCTCGACGAGTTCCAGAACATCCGCCGGGCGGGAATCATCGCCATGACCCTGGCCCCCAAGAGCGAGCTGTTGTGGTCCAGGCTCACGGACGGTCGGCGGGACATCGTCATCGCCACGAAACTCGGCAAGGCCATCCGGTTCAGCGAAAAGGACATCCGGCCGATGGGGCGGTCGGCGGCCGGGGTGAAGTCCATGTCCCTGGCCAGGAAGGACGAGGTCATCGGCCTCGTGGCCGTCGGCGAGGAAGAAAAATTCATCTTCACCGCGACCGAAAAGGGCTACGGAAAGAAGACCGAGGTCGGGCTCTACCGCAAGACGCGGAGGGGAGGGAAGGGGGTCCTCAACCTCAAGGTCACCTCCAAGATCGGGCCGGCCATCGCCGCATTGGGCGTCGGCGAGGACGATTTGCTCGTCGTCACGGTGAACGGGAAGGTCATCCGGATCAAGACGAAGCAGGTCCGGGCCAGCGGGCGGGCGACCCAGGGAGTGCGGCTCATCAACCTCGAGGACAAAGATTTGGTCTGCAGCGTCGCCCTGGCGAGGGAGAGCGAGTAGGCTCTTTTTTCCATATATCGATTGCTTTTTTATCTTAGGTCGCTGAAAATAAAAAGATTCCGCTTGACTCCGTCGATTATTTCCTGAAAAATACGGCCATAAGGGAAATCACAGGCTCTTCCCTCAACGTTCGGCAGAGCAGTCCCTTTTGGGACCGGGGTTCGATTGAGCGCGGGGCAGCAGACTGAGAGAATTCACGGCAAAGGGATTTTTCTGCCGTTCGCATTCTCAAGGACCGCCCGCCGTGCATGTCTTTTCGGGGAAAGGGGATAACCATGAAAACTCGGCGTGTGCTCATCGTCGGATTCGTATTGTTCGCCGGGGCGGCGCTGGCCTGGCTGCCGCTGAAGTCGCAGTTTCGGACGCGGAGCGTCCGGCAATCCTCGGACCTGCTGGTCGGCCGGAACGTCAACATGGTTTCGGGCCTGGAGCTGCCGTGGGGGGACCCGTTCCTTCAGCGGCAGAACGAGCCGTCGATCGCCGTCTCGTCGCGGAACCCGATGCACATCCTGGCCGGGGCGAACGACTACCGGACGGTCGACATGCTAATTCCCTACGAGGAGATCCCGGGATATGAGGGGACGGCGGCGGCGAGGGACGCCTGGCTGGGATTGTATAAATCCTACGACGGCGGCCAGTCCTGGACGAGCACCCTCCTTCCCGGCTTTCCGCAGGATTACACCGTCGTCGGAGGGGGGTCGCCGCTGAAGTCCTACGGGACGGCGGCCGACCCGGTCGTCCGGGCGGGGACGAACGGGATGTTTTATTACGCCGGGCTGGCCTTCAACCGGAACCAGAAGGACAACTCCGTTTTTGTCGCCCGGCTGATCGACAACAACAACGCCGAGGGCAAGAACGCCGATCCGATCAAGTACCTCGACGTCAAGGTCGTGGCCAAGGGGAACCCGGGGCAGTTCATCGACAAGCCGTGGCTGGCGGTCGACGTGCCGCGGGCCGGGGCGAAGACCGTGACGATCCAGGCGTTGGGCGTTCCGGCCCAGACGATCAAGGCGGGGACGGTCTATCTGGCCTATTCGAATTTCACGGGCAACGACCCGGCGAATCCCTTCAGCCGGATCTACATCACCCGGAGCTTGGACTGCGGAGCGACTTGGGAGAACGCGACCAAGCTTTCGGAGAGCTCGCATGTGAACCAGGGAGTGACGATCGCCATCGCGCCCAATACGGGGCATGTCTACGCGGCTTGGCGGAGGTTCGCCCACGAGGGCGCCGGCCACGCGATCATGACGGCCTATTCTACGGACGGGGGGAAAAAATTCAGCAAGGCCGCCGTCCTGGCGGCCGTTGACTCTTTCGACCAGGGGACGACGCAGTACTCTTTCCGGACGAACTCGTATCCGTCGCTGGCCGTGGACGGAGGCGGGACGATTTATTGCGCCTGGTCGCAGCGAAATTTTCCGAAGGCTCCCGAAGGAGACGCTCGGATCGTCGTTGCGACGTCTACCGATGGAATCAATTGGAACCCCCCCGCGGCTGTCGACAACCACGTCCGGCGGGGCCACCAGTTCATGCCGATGCTCTCCTACGGGGGAGGGGTGGTCACGGCGGCCTGGTACGACCAGCGGAGGGATGCCTCCGAACACTGGCATCCCTATATCAGCGACGGGGATCATATCGGGAACCGTCATACGACCGATGTCCGGGCGGCCCAAACCGGGGCCGGAGGAGGAGGGTTCGGGCCTTCGGTCCAGGTGTCGCGTTATCGCTTCCTCCTCGACGCCCGGAGCATCTCGCAGATCGAATTCAACCCGCCCAACTTCCCGATGTTCAAGGAGGGGACGAGGCCCTTCCACGGGGACTACATCGACCTCTCGCCGGTCCGGACGTTCGTTCCCGGAGGCTCGGGCGGCTGGGCGTTCGACACCGACGGCGCCCAATCGCCGGTCTTTCTTGCGGCCTGGACGGACAACCGGAACGTCAAGCCGCCGGCCGACGGAGACTGGTCGGTATATGCCCCTCCCACGTCGACGCAGCCGGGCGGATTCGGCTCGAGCACGACCTGCATCGACGGCGGCCGCACCAGCATCCGGAACCAGGACGTCTACATGGCCGGCCTGAGCCGGGGCCTCGTCGTTGGCTCGCCGGGGAACTTCAAGCCGATCGACAAGGGTCAGCATTCGTTCGTCATCTACGTCAAGAACCAGACGGGCGAGACGAGGAGCTTCAGCCTGAAGATTGACGCCCCGACAGGGATTGCGGCCTCGTTCAAGCAGTTCGAGGGAGTGAACGAGATTGTCGTCGAGGTGGCCCCCTATTCGTCCATCAGCCGGACGGTCTTCGCGAAGGCGACAGGCGGCCAAATGACCTTTCGGGTCAACGTCGAAGAGGAGGGCGGAGGCCTGAAGGGGACCGTCATTTTGAACCCCGACATCGAAAATCCGGACATCGAGAACCCCGACATCGAGAACAACGAGCTCCACAACCCGGACATCGAAAACCCGGACATTGAAAACCCGGACATCGAGAATCCCGACATCGTCAACCCGGACATCGAAAACCCGGACATCGTCAATCCCGATATCGTCAACCCGGACATCGAGAATCCGGACATCGAAAATCCCGACATCGTCAATCCGGACATCGAAAACCCGGACATCGAGAATTCAACCATCACGGATAAAGGTTCGGTCCAGGACTACACCTGGACGGTGACCAACGAAGGGAACACGACCTCGGCCTATACGTTCAAGATGATCGCGGCCGGTTTCGATCCCGCGGACTATCCGGGATTCGGATTCCAGCTCCTGATCTATCGGGTCCACACCGCGCCGATGGCCGAGGGGTGCGTCCTGAAGGAAAGGCAGAGCGACGAGCTCATGGCCAACATCGTCAACCCGGCGATCATCAACCCGGACATCGAAAATCCGGATATCGAGAATCCGGACATCGAAAACCCGGACATCGAGAACGCGACCTTCTGGCTGGCCCCCGAGGACAAGGCCTATGTCACGCTGAGAGTCTACGACCCTAACAGGAACGACGCGGTGACCTTCGACCCGACGGTGACGCCTCTGGAGGGCGTGACGACGGCCCAGGCGGTGAACACCGAGGACGCGGACGCGGGGAAAACGACGCCCCCGGTGGCCACGCAATACGACGACGACCTCGTCATTTTCACGAGCGCCCTTCCCTCCGGGACGGCCGGCACGGCCTACGAGACTTACCTCGTCGCCCTCGGCGGAACGCCGCCCTACACCTGGAGCCTGACTTCGGGCGCTCTGCCCGCCGGCCTCGAGCTTAACGCCTCCACGGGCGCCATTGCCGGCACGCCGACCGCCGCCGGGCCCTACAATTTCACGGTCCGAGTCACGGACTCCGGATCGCCCCAACAAACGGAAATAAAGACATTCGACTTAACGATCGCTGCGCCATTTCTGACTTCGATTCCCAACCCGTCGTTCGAGGAGGGTTCGGGAACTTGGCCGGATGGATGGGAGCCTGCGGATGCCGAATCCACGTATATCTGGACCACGGGTTCGAACCGGGCCATTGGAATCAAGGGCCAGGCCAGCCCCGGACATCGTCCGAAATGGCGCACGATCGGCTATATCGCCGTCGAGGGCGGCCGGGAATATCAGTTCAATCTCAAGTACCGGTGGAGCAGCGCCCCGGATAATACCGAAACGGCGCGCTTATCGATTTACATGTTCGACGCGTCCTTCAACCAAATCGGAATCGTGTCCCGATCCATCCCTTACGCGATGCTCTCATGGCGCGACTTTTCGGCAAACGTTCCCGTCCTTTCGGGGACCGCGGCGATTCGGATCTTTCTGGAACGATGGGATTCCGCGTGGCCTCCTTCGAGCGGCGACATCTATTTCGACGACATCAAGATGAAACTCGCGGACGGAGAGGACTGGGTGAATTATGCCGTCGACCAGGCCGGAGAGGACTTCCTCAACGCCGTCGCTGTCGATTCCGGGGGCGAAGTCTACGCGGCTGGAGGGGAGACGGGGATCAGCGACAGTTGGACAAATTATGTTAAAATCTTGAGCAGCGGGATTCTACGATACTCCGCGAGCCAATCACGATCTGGGACGGGGACTCATGAGGCCGTCGCGATCAGGGTCCATGAGGGGCTCAACAACGTTTACTACGCCGGGACCGAAGATTCGGGGACTCTCGATTATTCGATCTACATGACGGACAGGGATCCGAATGTCTACAGAAAATGGGACAAACTATACAACGGCCCCGCGAACGACACGGACATGGCGAACGCCATGACGATCGACAATACCGGAAACGTCTATGTCACGGGAAAAAGCTGGGGGGGGGGCTACGATTACGCGACGATCAAGTATGATCCGTCGGGGAATGTTGCCTGGACGGTCGGCGGAGTAATCGACGCCAACGGCGCGGCCAGATATGATTATGCGAATGGGCCGGACATCG
>VGJF01000019.1 GCA_016867585.1 Candidatus Aminicenantota bacterium
AGGACGAGGTCGGCCTCGGGATCGCCGCCTTTCAGGGCGATCTGGGACCGGAGGGCGTAGATGTCGGTCGGGAAATCGAGGGCGTCGGCGAGGATGCGCGTCCTTCGTCCGCGCCGCTCGTAGAACGTCGCGACCAGGGTGTGGATGTTGACCGTCGTCGTCCCGGTGAAGACGAGCTCGTCCGCCCGGGCCCCGAGGAGGGGCGCCGCGGCCGCGCCGGCCTCCTCGGCCGCGTAGAACCAGGGGTGAGGGCCTTCGATCCAGCCCCGGACGCCAAGGGTTCGCCATTCCTCGAGAACCCGGACGAGCGAACGCTCGGCTTCGCCCGAAAGAAGGCCGAGGGAATTCCCGTCCATGTAGATCTTCCCCGAAGGAGCGTGGAACCTGCGCCGGAATCGGGCCAGCGGGTCGGAGCGGTCCAGGGCCGCGGCGTAGGCTTCGCTCGTCCGGATCAAACGGGGAGTCACTTCAGGAGCTTTTCCGTGAGAGCCTCGATTTTTTCGAAGGCCGCGGCGACGTAGGCCTCGAGCTTCGAGAGGGCCGCTTTTTTGTCCTTGGCGCAGAGGGCCGCGAATTCGGCCTCGAATTTCGGCCGTCCCTCGAGAAAAGACTTTTCCGCGGGGAAAAGCTCTTTCTCGAGCTTTTCGCGCATCGGGCCGTAATTCGCCTCGGCCGCGTTCTCGAGGGCCAGGACCTTGGTGTGGAGAAGGGCGTTTTTCGCGGTCTTGATGTCCGCGTCCTCGAAGTGCGACCGGTACATCGGCTCGTCGTCGTGCGTGTCCGGCCCCACCCCGGCGCCGGGGGGGAGGTACTCCACGCCCGGGTAAAGGGGCAGGAAGACGGTCGTGTCTGGCTTGCCGAAGGCCAGCCAGAGGGAAACCGAGATCGGCTCCGGGAGATGGGAACGGAAGGAGGCGACGAAGGCGTTGATCGTCGAGGCCGTGCAGATCGTCCGGAATTTCGTCCGGTTGGGCGAGCCGGTCTTGTAGCCGTCGGTCGTGTCGTAGGGGGTTCCCTCGTAGTGGTCGCGAAGGACGGCCATCAGAGCCTCGACGGTCACCTTTTGGCCGGGTTTCGTGGAGAATGGATAGTCGCGGCCGAGCTCCCAGGGGGTCCCGCCGAGGAGGTTCAGGCCCCTCCATTGGCGGAGGGCGTTGCCGTCGGCGGCCGGTTCTCGGTTCGAGGGCCTCTCGAAGGCCCTCTTGAAATCGAACGCCCCGTCCTTGGCCGCGTCGTACCAACCGTTTTTCGCCGCGTATTCGACGATGTCGCGGCTGCCCAGGAAATGGTCCGGGTCGTCCGGCCGGATCCCCCGGATCGTGAAGTGGTTGGGGAGAACGGCGATCTCGTCGTCGGGGACCCGCTGGGCGTACCAATGCCGCCCCCGGAGGACGGCCAGCATCCAGGCCTCGCTCTTGTCGGCGATCGAGTAGGTCCTTCCGGAGGCGCGATAGCCGTATTTTTCGATGAGCTCGCCGCCGATCTTGACCGCCTCCCGGGCCGACGAGGCCTTCTCGGCCATGAGGCGGCGGAGCATGTAGCCGATGCCGCCGTCGGTCGTGTCGTCGCCGGCGACGCGGGAGGGACAGCTGTCCGAGGTGATGAGGACCCCGTGGTCGTTGATGAAGCTGTCGGCGAACTCCTGGGTCGTCGCCTCGATCCACAGGAAGCCCGACGTCCGGCCGTCGGTTTCGTGAACGGCCCCCCGTCCCAGGGCGACCTTCCGCGGCCCGCCGTAATCCCGGGGCTTGATTTTGCGGACATTGACGACGATCTGACCCCGGTCGTCCTCGTTATGGGCGACCAGGACCGACCCGTCGGCGCTGGCGTTCCTGCCGACGAGGACGGTGAAGCACTCGCCGTCGCTCCGGCCGGCCGGGGCCGTCCCCTTCGCCCGGTCGAGGGGCAGGAGGGCCAGGCCGAGGAGGATGAGGATCTTGAGGCGAAGGTTTCTCATGTCAGGGAGTCCTTTTATGGCAAAAATCGACATCCCTCGGCATTATACCAAACCCTCCCCCAGGGGGACACGCCATCCTGGATAAATGTATACTTTTTTGGATGATATTCGTAATAATTAACGATAGCCGCGGCGAAGTTCACGCCCGATTCTGGTTTTAAAAGGGCCGATCCTGCTCGGCGGTAGCCCGGCCGGCGGCGAAGGAGCGGCGATGAGATATCACCATGTCGGCATTCCGACGACGAAGACGTTGCCCGAGGCCGATTATGTGCCGCCCTATAAACTCTACGCCTCGGGATATCTCGAAAGCCCCTACGGGATCGAATGGATGGCCTTCGATCCCGACTGCCCGCTTCCCGAGCTGGTGAAAACCGTTCCCCACGTCGCCTTCGTCGTCGAGGACATCGCCGAAGCGGTCAAGGGCAGGGAGATCTTGATCTCGCCCAATAGGCCGGCCGATGGCCTGACCGTCGCCTTCATCGTCGACCACGGGGCCCCCGTCGAGTTCCTCCAGTTCGACCGCCCCGAGGACGAAATCTGGCCCGAGAACGCCCCGTACAGGACGGGGAGGAAAGAATGAAGACCGCGGCGGCCGTCTCTCTCATCGCGGCGCTGTCCATTTCGTTCTCGGCGCCCGCCCGTTTCGACCAGGAGGCGGAGAAGCAGAAAATCGCCCAGGTCATCAACTCGGTCATCGGCTGGGCCAGGGACAAGAACCTTGACCTCTTTAATGGCTCGATCGCCAACGACGAGGATTACATCAGCGTGACCCCGACCAAGAGGATCGTCAAGCGCTTCGAGGACGTGAAACAGAGCGTGCCCTTTTGGATGAGCCCTGATTTTAATTATGTCCGGCACGAGCTGAAGGACCTGGAGATCAAGTTCGCGCGCAGCGGCGAGGTCGCCTGGTTTTTCTGCATCCTCGATGACATCAACACGTATAAGGGCGAACCGGCGAACTGGGAAAACACGCGCTGGACGGGCGTCGTGGAGAAGCGCGACGGCAAGTGGGTCGTCGTCTCGCAGCATTTCTCTTTCGCCGAAGGAGAAAAGAAATGAACGCCGTCAACCTGCGCCGGAAGCTCGCCCTGTTTTCGAAACAGTGGCATCCCCACGTCATCGCCGAGGGGGGCAGCCTGCAGGTGTATCTTACCAAGATTCAGGGAGAGTTCGTCATGCACGCCCATGAGAACGGCGACGAGCTCTTCTACGTCGTCAAGGGCGAGATGGAGATGCAATTCAGGGACCACGCCGTCCCCGTCAAGGAAGGCGAGGTCATCCTGGTTCCGCGGAGAGTCGAGCATTGCCCGCGGACCGCGCCCGGCGAGGAGGTCCATCTCCTGGTCGTCGAGCCCCGGGGGACGACCCATACCGGAAACGTCCGGAGCGAGCGGACGGTCAAGGAGTTCGAGAGGATTTGACCCGCGGAAGGAGAAATGCCCATGAGTCAAGAACGAAGCCCCGCGGCGGCCGACATCGGCCGGGTGAAAAAGAAAATCGCCGTCCGGTTCGGACTCATGCCCTTCGTCCTGGGGACGATTTTCTTCCTGCCCGCCGGGACGTTCCGCTATTGGCAGGCCTGGGTCTACATGGGCATCCTCCTCGTTCCCATGTTCGGCGTCCTCGTCTATTTCCTCAAGAAAGACCCGGGGCTCCTCGAACGGCGCGCCCGAACGAAGGAAAAAGAAAAGCGGGAGAAAATCATCCTCCTTCTCGGCTGGCCGTCGTTTCTTGGGATGTTCCTCGTCCCGGGATTCGACCGCCGCTTCGGATGGTCGACGGTCCCGCCGGCTCTCGTCATTGCCGCCGACCTCCTCGTTCTGGGCGGTTATCTATTCTTTTTCCGCATCCTGCGCGAAAATCGTTTCGCCGGACGGACCATTGAAGTCGACCAGAGCCAAAAAGTCGTCTCGACCGGTCCTTATGCCGTGGTGCGCCATCCGATGTACGTCTCGGTCATGATCCAATGGATGCTGACGCCCATCGCCTTGGGTTCTTATTGGGCCTTGCTCCCCGCCGTCCTGCTTCCCGTCATCCTCATCGCCAGGATCTTCGACGAAGAAAGGGTGTTGAGCCGGGAACTCGACGGGTATAAGGAATACATGGGGCGGGTCAAATACCGCCTGATCCCCGGGATCTGGTGACTATCCGCTTGCCTTTTCCTTTCGGCGGGAAATAAAATTCCTCGCGAAAACGCCCCAGGAAGATACGGAGGAAACCATGGATCGACGCGATTTCTTGAGCACCTCGGGCTGCGGACTGGCCGGATGGATGGCCGGAGCGATGGCCGTCCCCGGCATGGCCGCGGAATCCGACCTGCAGGCGCAAACCCAGACCCCGCCTCCGCCCCGTCAGAAGCGTCCGCAGTACAAATTCGAAATCGAAATCTACGAAGCCCGGACGGACTCCTGGTGCCACAAGAAGGGGGACAAGTTCGTCTACCCCCAGGACTGGGGAAAGCTCTGCCCCTGGCTTCGGGCGAGCCTGAACGAATTCGTCCGGATCATGGAGTTCGGGGTCACTCTCCCTTGGATGTACGAGAACACGCCGTACCAGAAATTCAGCGATCCCGAGGGCATCTCGACGGAATACGTCCGCTGTCCCGACCCCACGGCGAACCTCGTGGCCAAGATCACCCGGACGCGGGTCGGCTGATAGGGGAGCGCCGCTGACCGAAGAAAGATGATCGACCGAAACACACTCGAATTCCTGAGAAAGGTCTCTCCGGCCGAGTCCGAGAGATTTCGGGCCTTCCTGAGTTCACACGAGGAGCGGCGGCTCGAAGCGGACGGCAGAAAGATTCCTTACTATGCCTGCGGCGCGGGCCGGAAAACGCTGCTGACCTTCGCCGGAGGATGGGGGGGAATCGAGCTGGCCTACGAGACCGTCCTCGGGTTTGAGCCGCGCAACCGGGTCGTCGTCGTGGACGTCTCCGCCCATGACGATCCGGAGACCATGGGCCGGGGTGTCAACCGCGTGCTGGACGCCGAACATGTCGACCGCGTCGTCGTTGTCGGCCAATCCCTATCCGGGATCATCGGCCAGTCCTATTTCAAGAGGCATTATCGCCGCGTGGACGGCCTGGTATTGACCAATACGCCGGCGCCAAGGAAGGAGCGGAGCAAAAAATGGGCTCTTCTCCTTCTCAAGCTCTTGCCGTTGGGGTGGATCAAGCCGCTCATCCGCCGCAAAGCGACCCGTCTCCAGGAATTTCAGAAGGAAATCGCGCCCGAGGTCCTGGAGCGACGGCGGTTCGCCATGGCTCTGTTGAGCTGCATGGTCGATACCTCTTGGACTAAGAATAACCTTCTCAATATTCTCAAGCTGGCTTTCGCCTTCAACGAAAAAGACGGCTACACCGTGGATTCCTTTCCCGGTTGGATGGGCAAAGCTCTCATCGTCACGAGCCCGGACGACCCATATTACAAGGATGCCGGGCTGTTGCTGAAGAACCTGCCGAACGCCGAAAAATATGAATTTCCTCCGGGATTCGGCCACACGGCTCCCCAAATCCACCGGGATCTCTTCCACAAGGTCATTCAGGAGTTCATCGACCGGCTCGAATAAAGGCGCAGCGCGCGCCGAAAACTCGCGAAGGGTGGATGGCCCGAAAAGGCCTTCCGCCCTTCGTCTTTTTGAAGGACACGATCTTTTGACAGCCCTCCGTGCTTTTGGTATTATGCCCCTCTTCTCCGAGTCGCGGGAGCTAAAGCCCTTGCCGGCCACGCCTCTCGACCGTCAGGGAAAAGCGGGAAACGGCTTTTCCTTCCATTTCGAAAAGGAGAACATCATGAAATTGCGGACCTCTCACCTCCGAACGTCGGCTCCGGGGCCCTTCTTTCTGTTTCTTTTGTCCCTCATCCTCATCTCCGCGCCTCTTCCGGCCCAATCCGTCCAGGGCGCCCAGACCGATCCGCAGGACCAGAAAGCCAAAGCCGAGCAGGAAAAACCGGTCAAGATCACCGAGGAGATCCTGGTCGTCGGCAAGGCCCCGAAGGATATCCCCCTGGCCACGGTCTCGACCATCGTCTCCACCGAAATCGACAAGCTCAAGCCTCGGGACCTGTCCGATGTCGTCAAGTTCATCCCCGGCTCCATGGTCACCTATGGCGACAAGGACACGTACAACCTCAAGCTCCGCGGCATCGGGGCCAACCGGATCGCCCTCCTTGTCGACGGCGTGCCGGTCTACGAGCCCTATTTCGCCACCTTCGACCTCAAGACGGTCTCGGCCGGCGGCATCGATACCATCCAAGTAACGAAGGGCCCGTCGTCCGCCCTTTACGGCCCCAACACCCTGGGCGGCCTGGTCAACGTCATCACCAAGAGGCCGGCCGAACGCCCCTCGCTGTCCCTGACCGGAAGCTACGGGGACAAGAAAACGCGGAGCGCGGGGGCCGACGGATCCGTCGGCTGGAAGCGGTTCGCCCTCTCGGCCAACGTCCTCTACCAGGATTCCGACGCCTTCGTCTTTCCCGATCCGAACCTGGGCGCGACGACCCGGACCAACAGCGATTTCGAGCGGATCAATCTCAACGCCAAGCTCTACTACACCCCTTCGAGTTCGACCGAAATCATGGTCAACGGCGGCCTCTACAAATCGGAATACGGAATGCCGGCCGCTCTCTCCACCCAGCGGGCCCGCTACTGGCGATTCCCCCGCTGGGACCGGTCGACCTTGAACGCGGGCGGCTTTGCCTCGCTCGGAGGCGACGCGGTCCTCCGGTTCCGCGTCTTCACGGTCAACTATTATAATAACCTCGACTGGTTCGCCGACGCGAAGATGACCAAGCTCGATTCCTCGAGCACCTACGACAACACCGTCACCGGCGGCTTCGCCCTGGCCGACATTCCGACCGGAAAAAAGAACGCCTTGAAAACCAGCCTTCTCTATCAGAGGGACGTCGCCCGCATCCAGGACAACCCGGATCTGCCCTGGGATAAATTCGACCAGGGAACCTTCTCGGCCGGCATCGAGGACCACTTCAGCCTGACGGACAAGTGGAAAATCATCGGCGGCCTGAGCCTGGATTACATCGACAAGTTCACCGAGGGGGAAAACAACTCGTCGCTCAACCCGCTGGTCGGGATCAAATTCACCCCCGACGACGACCTCGACTTCCATGTTTCGTTCGCCCGGAAATCCCGCTTCCCCTCCATGCGGGCGCTCTATTCGTCGAGTTCGGGCAATCCCGATCTCTTGTCCGAGTCGGGGACCGCTCTCGAGTTCGCGGCGACGTGGAGCGGCCCCCTCTTCGTGAGCGGGACGGTCTTTTTCAACCGGTTCAAGAACTTCATCGACACCGTCCGCCTGCCGAGCGGGATCCGGCGGTATTACAACATCGGCAAGGCCCACATCAGCGGTTTCGAGGTCCAGATCCAAAAGGCCTTCTCCTGGATGGCGGCGACGGCTAATTACACCTATCTCGACCACGCCAACGACACCGACAACCGGCCTCTCGACGCCCAGGCGGATCACAGCCTCAATTTCGACGTCTCGATCTTCCCGGTCAAGGGCGCCCGGATCGGACTCTACGGGCTGGCGGCCTCGAAATCCTGGTGGTGGAATTCGATGACAAGCGCCGTGCTAGACATCCCCTCGTACTTCAACCTCGACGCGATCGCGAGCTACGCCCTCGGCGGACGTTACGAAATTTTCCTGAGGGTGGGCAACGTCTTCGACCATTATTTCTACACCGAGCCGGGCTTCCCCTGGCGGGGCCGCTACTTTGAACTCGGGGTCAAGCTGGACATGCTCCGATAGAGGCAGCGCAGCCTCCGGCTCGAGGCCGAAAAGGCCTTCGGCACCGTCCACTTCGCCATCGGCGACTCCTACGGCCTCGGCAAAAACAAGAGCAAGTTCCATTTCGACGCCCTCGTCGCCAAGGTCACCCTCAAGGCGAACGGGAGGATGATCGCCAAGGACGGAAAGTTCTTGATTTGAAGGGCCGTCTTCTCCCGGCCGAGGCCTGAAGCCTTCAATCGCGGATGATCGTCGCGATCTCGGTCGGCGTCCGCCCGGATTTGCCCGAAAGGTCGCGCAGGGTCGAATCGCCCTTGGCCTCGATCCCCGCGGCCTTGAGTTTTTCAAGGGCGGCCTTGACCTCGAGGCCGGCCTCCCGGGCGATGTCGGCGACGGTCCTCCGGCCCCATCCGCCGCCCTGCTGGACTCCCGGTTTGGCCGCGCCCTCTCCAATCCCCAACGCGGCGGACTTGCCGCCTTGGGGAGTCCGGGCGTATGGCGCGAGCAGCTCGAAGAATTCGGCCGGCGTCCTCCCGTTCTGGGAGGCGAGATATTGGATCGTCTTCGTCGGGTCGATCGTCAAGCCCTGCTCGGCCAATCCCTTGAGCGCGGCCTCGAGGTCGATGTTCGACCGGAGGGCCAAGGTTTCCAAAGTCTCCGCCTCGGCGTGCCCGTAGGGGGCCCTCTGCCCGGGGCCGACCCAGCTTGCCTTGATCGAGGTCATCCACCCCATGATCGTCGAGGACGGGAACCAATCGGCGACGCAGACGACGACGAGGAGGACGTTGAGGACGACGGCCAGGGCGACTTCGACCTTCCGGTTCATCGTCTTCCGCAGCTTGCTGACGACGTAGTTCCAGAAGGTTTTCCAGTTGTAGACGAACAGGTGGAGGATCCCGAAGATGAGGAAGGCGAAGCCGCCGACCGTGTGGACGGCGTCCCACTGGTCCTTGTCCAACCCCCAGAACCGCCACTGCGTCCAATAGGCGTCTCGTCCCGGCGGCATGATGTAGAGGACGACGCTCGAGAGGATGAGGACGACGAACGACAGCATCATGTTCAGGCTGACGAACGCCCGTCCGCTCCAGCGTTTTCGTTGATTCATGTTCTTATCCTTGCGTTATCTGATCGCCCGATGAATGGGGGAAGCCAACAATCCGCCAAGGGGTTTCCGCTCCGCGGCGTCATTTCTTCCGGACGGTCCGGTCCTCCATCGTCTTGAATTCCTTGCCGTCGGGGAGAGTCATGTATGTTTCGGAGACGTACTCGTCGGGGCCGACGATCCGGAGGACCATCCGGACGGGGGTCATTCCGCCCACCGGGTCGGCCCACTTGCCCGTGTGGGTGTAGGTTTTCGTGGACGGGTCGTAGGTCCCAGAGAGGAGATACAGGCTGGTCGAGCTGTTGTCGATCCAGACCGTCGTGAAGGCCTTCTGGAGGTTGTCGTAGCCCTGGATCAGAATCCCCTCGAAGACCTGGCCCATCATCTCTCCCCGGTTGATCGTCCGGATATACCGGCCTCCGAGGATCAATTCCGCCTCGACATCGTTTTTCGAGGTCGTCGGCGGCGAGCCCGGCATCATCCACATCGTCGCCGTCATCTCCCACCGGCCGACGAAATATTTGAGGAGGGCGTGATTTTCGGTCACCGCCCCGGCCTTCATGTAGGCCTCCATGGCCTTCGTCTGGTCTTGGGAGGATGTCTGGCCGAAGGCCGCGCCGAGACTTAGACAGCCGGCCGCGAAGAGAATCATCGCCTTTTTCATGAGATTCTCCTTGATGGAATTCGGGGATACTATACCGGAATCCACCACTCTCCGGCAAAGACGAAAAAATTGATTGGTCCCCTTTCTTTTCGCCGGGCGACGCCTTGTGGTATGGTGAGCCGTGAAAACTCCGAATTCAGGGAGGAATCCATGAGACATGCGAGACGCCCTCGATTCGCGACGACCGCCGGAGCGATTGCTCTGACGGCGGCGTTCATGGGCCTGACCGCCAGGCCCGGGACCCTCGGTTCAAACTCCATCCCCCAAATGCCTCTGTCGGCCTTGCGGGATGGAGACCCGGAGGGATGCACGGTGATCGGGGTCGGCCGCCTGGCCACGGCGGATGGCTCGGTCATCACTTCGCATACGGACTGTTGCAGCGAGTGCCGCGTCCAGGTCATCCCGGCCAAGACCCATCCTCCGGGCTCTTGGGCCCCCGTCCATTGGGGGATGGTCTATTTCGGCCGCGACGACGACCGCCGCGCCCTTCCCCTCGGCGACTTCGGCAAGGTCATCGGCCGCATCCCTCAGGTCGAGCGGACGTTCGCCTACTTTCACACGGGGTATTCCCAAATGAACGAAGTCCAGCTGGCCATCGGCGAGAGCACCTGCTCTGAGCGCCGCGAGCTCGACGTTCCCTTCATCGAGGGCGTGACGAGGCAGATCATGACCGTCGAGCAGGCCCAGGTCTTCGCTCTCGAGCGGTGCCGGACGGCCCGCGAGGCCGTTCGCTTGATCGCCGGCCTCATGGAAAAATACGGATTCCTTCCGTCCTGCGGCGGGGCGGAGGCCCTGTGCATCGCCGACCCGAAGGAGCTCTGGGTCATGGAGATCTTCGGGGTCGGCCCCGACTGGACTCCCGAGAGCGGAAAACCGGGGGCGATCTGGGCGGCCCGCCGCGTTCCCGACGACCATGTCGTGGCCATTACGAATTATGTCCGGATCCGGGAGATCGACCTCGAGGATCCGGACTTTCTGGCCTCGCCGAATTACATGCAGGAGGCCGTCGACCGCGGCTGGTACGACCCCAAGGACGGCAAGCCGTTCATCTGGCAGGAAGCCTATGCCCCTCCGATCCAGGAGGGCAGCCTGAGCCGGCTGTGGCTCATTTACAGCGCTGTCGCCCCTTCGCTCAAAGCCTGGCCGCGGCGGAGGCTCCAGGGCCCGGCCGGCCCGGGGACTTTATACGGACAGCCGATCGAGGGGGCGGCGTTCTATCCTTTCTCGGTCAAGCCCGAGAAAAAGCTCTCCGTCCGGGACGTCATCGCCTTCCAGCGCTCCGTCTTCGAGGACACGATCTACGACATGACCTGGGATCCGGCCTGGATGGTCCCGGGGTCGGGCGGGAAGATGGAAAAAAGCCCCATGGCGACGCCTTTCCTGCCGCGCGACATGGAGACCGTCCTCCGAATCCGTCATCATCGGACGATCGCCACCCAGGGGTACGGCATGGTCGCCCAGCTCCGGTCCTGGCTGCCGGAAGCCGTCGGCGGCGTCTATTGGTTCTACGTCGACAATCCCTACGTCAGCGCCTATGTCCCCATCTATGCGGGAGTGGGCGACGTCTCGCCGTATTACAAAAATTTCGACTACAGCCAATACAGCGAAGATTCGGCCCGCTGGGCTGTGGACTTCGTGGAGAAGCTGATGCTCCTCCGCTGGCAGTCCGCGGTCAAGGATCTGAAGGACGCCCGGGAACCGCTCGAGTCCGGGTTCTTCGACGCCCAGGCGGAGGTCGAGAAGAATGCGGCCGAGATGATCTCCCAAGATCCCGCCCGGGCCAGGAAATACTTGACCGACTTGACCGTCGGCCGGATGGAGCAGGTCGTCAAGATGTTCCGCGGGCTTCGGCTCAAGCTTCTGACGAAGTACTCGGGCGATACATTCTAAAAAGGGGACGGTTCTATTTTTCCTCGAAAAAAATAGAACCGTCCCCTTTTTTATCGTCTTTTTCTTAGCGAAACAGAGCGTTGAAGAGAAGTTTGTACGTTCCGTGGGTTTGGGCTCGATGCTGGGTCCGGAAACCGATGAGGACGACGCGGCCTTCGCCGTAGCGGGCCGCGACCATGGCCGCCTTCCGGGCCAATTTCTCCTCGCCGATAAGCCATCCCCCCTGGAGAAGGTCGCGGTCCGGAAAGACGACGACCCTCTCATATCTCTCGCTGAACTCGTTGGCGGCGATCTCGAAAGCCAGGCTTCCGCCGAGGAAGACGATCCATCCCCCGGCCGGCATCCCGTAGGCCAGAGGGTTCGCCGTGTCGAATTTGACCCGGAGCGTCGACCCGGGGCACCAAAATTCCTTGGACGGGATTCCGGCCAGGACGTTGCGGACGGGCAAGCCGAACTTCTCGATGGCGAAGGCCGAGGCCCCTCCGAGGGCGACCAGGGTCCCGCCTTTCCGGACAAACACTTTGAGCGACTCGACCCCGTCGGCGCCGATTCCGCTCCGGTATTCGGGAGGAACGGATTCCTGCGGACGACCCGCTCCGCCCCCCCGCTCGCCCGACGACTCGCCGGTGATCGCCGCCGTCGAATCGTCGGGGAGGAGGATGACGTCGTAAGCGGCGGCGAGACCGCCCTTCTTGATTTCGGCGTCGCGGAGGGTCGTGTAGGGGAGGGCGAATTGCTCGAGGAGAAGACGGGTCCAGCCCTCGTCCATGTTGCCGCCGCGGTAGCGCTGATACATGCCGACGCGCATCCTCTTCAGTTCACGGCTCGCCGGCGCCGGGTCGCTATCCAAGGGCCTAAAGTCGACGCCGGTCCGTCTGGCCACCTCGGCGACGGCCGTTTCAGGCTCTGCGGCGGCGACGAAATCGCCCGGCCGGAGACCTTCCCAATTCTGGTCGATACGGCGGACGGCGACGCCTTTGTCGATCAGCAGGCTCGCCGCCGTGAAGCTGTCGTTCAGCCGGCCGTCGAAGACAAAGCCTTTCGCGCCCTTGACCGCCTTGCCGGCGGTCGGCGGGCGAACGTTGAGTTTTCGAAGGCCCGCGGCGTCCAGGACGTCGAGCGGATCGGCCCGGACGCCCATGAATTCGGCCAGGCAGTCGGTGGCCATGTCGTAGGGCCGGATCGGATTTCCGTCTTTGTCGCGCGTATAGGCGTTGTCGGGATAGAACGTTCGTCCGAGGAGATAACGGATGAGGCCCATTTTCGGCTGGGCGAGCGAGACGACATAAGAGCCGGGGCCGTAGGTCATCCCGCCGGAGGCCGAGAAGCCGTTCGGCGCTTCGAGAACCTCGACGCCCTGGAGGAGGAGCTTGTCGATGAACTTGGCCGCGGTCAGGGGGTCGTGTTGTCCGGCCGTGACGGCGTAGGCCGCCGGCTTGCCCTTGGCGCCGCGCTCGGTCTGCCGCTTGGCCTTGAGATAGGCGTTCCAGAGGACGGTCTCCTTGTTCCGGGCCGCCAGGTCGAGAACGGACCAGGCCGAGATTTTTTGCCGGTCGACGATATCTCGCAGCCGCCACCATCCTCCGGGCCAGGGATTGGGGAACGTCGTCTGCTCCTCGTAGGCCGGAAGGCCGCGCGTCCCTCCCCGGAGCTGGTCGGGATGGATGAAGAGGGGAGTGGCCAGCCTGGTGCTGGCCGACTCGGTCAGCATGCCGGCGATGTTGTGGAAGGGGGTGATCCAATGGAATCCGAAATGCCCCCAGCCGGAGTATTGGGACATGTTGATGACGCCCGACAGGCCGGCCTCTTCCTCTTTATAGGCGATATGGGCGCCGTACCAGCCGTGCTCGCGCCAGATGAGAGGGTCGGCCAGCGGCCGGATGGGCTCGGCGTAGGGAGGAACATAGATCCGGGCGCCGTAGCTCCCCATGTGATGGTGATCGACGTAGGCTTGGGGGATCCACTCCCGAAAGAGAATCCTGGCCGCGTACTGGGACTCGACGAGGTTGAGCATGAAGGCGTCGCGATTGTTATCGTGGCCGGCGTATTTATGGTAAAGCCAGGGTAGGTCGGCGCCCTCGTATTCCGTGCCCAGGGTCTTGGCGTACCAGTCCGCGACCATGACGAGGCCGTCGGGATTGAACGAGGGAACGAGGAGGAAAATGACGTTCTCGAGAATGCGCCGGGTCTCTTCGTCGTCCCGGATGAGAAGATCGTGGGCAAGTTCGGGAGCCATTTGGGACCCGCCGATTTCGGTGGCGTGAAGGCTCATCGTCTGGCAGACGACCGCTCGCCCTTCCGCGGCGAGCTTTTTCGCCTCGTCCTCGCCGAGGCCGCGGGGGTCGCTGAGTTTGAGGTTGATGGCCCGAAAGCGCTCGATCCCGGCCAGGTTCTCGGGGGCGGAGAGGAGGACGAGAAGGAACGGCCGCCCCTCGGTCGTCGGCCCCATGTCCACGACCTTGATTTTTCGGCTCTCCTTCGCCAGGAGGTTGTAGTATGCGACCATCTTGTCCCAGGAGGCGATCTTCCGGTCGCTCCCGAGCCGGAAGCCGAAGAATTCCTCGGGCGAGGTGACCCGCCCCTGGGCGAAAACGAGGGGCGATAAGAAACCGAAGGACAAAACCGCCGCGATCAAGCACGATTTCAAGCGCATGTCTTCCCTCCTCATTATTTTTTTCCCTGGCCGCATTCGGCGGCCGCCCCCTTGAGGATCTCAACCCCGTGGGGGAGGGCCGGGAGGATGGCCGCCAGGCTTTCCCGGACGGCCTTCTCGCTTCCCGGCAGGTTGACGATCAGGGTCGATTTCCGGATCCCGGCGGCGGCCCGGCTGAGCATCGCCGTCGGCGTCGCCTTGAGCCCGGCGAGGCGCATGGCCTCGGCAAGCCCGGGCGCGTCCCGCTCGATGACGGCCTTGGTGGCCTCGGGCGTCCGGTCCCGGGGGCTGAATCCCGTTCCGCCCGTCGTCAGGACAAGGTCCACGCCCGCGTCCGACCAGGCGAGGAGGGCCGCTTTGATGGCCTCCGGCTCGTCGGGGACGACCCGCGTCCGGACGATCCGAGCTCCCGCCGCCTCCATGATTTCGCGGATGGCCGGGCCGCTCCGGTCCTCGCGCTCCCCGGCCGCGCCTTTATCGCTGACGGTCAGTATTCCGACCTCCATCCTCATCCTCCGGTCCTGAACATTTCGCTCGAGAGGGTCTCCGGGTCGCCGCGCTCCCAGGTCGTCTTTCGTTCGAGTGCCGAGCGGAGGGCGCCCACGATCTCCTTGGGCCCCGCCCGTTCTTCTCTGAGAGTTTTCCTGAGATCGATCCCCTCGCGGTCGAAGAGGCAGAGCTTCAGCCTTCCGTCGGGGCCGAGCCTCAGCCGCTCGCATCCCCGGCAGAAAGGGTTCGAGATGGGGGCGATGAAGCCCAGTCTCGTCCCGTCCCCCAGGCGCCAAATCCGGGCGACGCCGTCCGAATCCATCACGGGCGCGAGCGGTCCGAGAGCCTCGACGATCCGCGCCTTGACGTCCTCGGCCTTGACGAAAAGCGCCGGGCGCCAGCTCCCGAGCTCCTTGCACTCCGGGCTGAGTCCGCTCGTCGGCATGAGCTCGATGAACCGGACCTCGACCCTCTCCCGCGCGGCGAAGCGGACGAAGTCCGGGATTTCGTCGTCGTTGAGGCCGCGGATGACGACGGTGTTGACCTTGAGGGGGGCGAGCCCGGCCGTCCGGGCGGCTTCGAGCCCCCGGAGGATTCGCTCGAAACCCGTCCGCCGGGTGATCTGCTCGAAACGGTCCCGGCGGAGCGTGTCCAGGCTGATGGTCGCCCGCATCAGCCCCGCCGCCTTGAGCGAGGCGGCGAATTCGGCGAGGTGGAGCCCGTTGGTCGTCAGGGCCAGGTCGCCGGGGCCGAGCCGGGCGAGTTTCTCGACGAGCGAGACGACGCCCCGCCGGACGAGCGGTTCGCCGCCCGTCAGCCGGAACCGGCGGAATCCCAGCTCCATGGCCGCACGGGCGATTCTCTCGATTTCCTCGTAGGTCAAGAGCTCGGCCGGAGAGACGAGGTCGACACCGGACTCGGGCATGCAGTAAAGGCAGCGGAGGCCGCAGCGGTCCGTCACGGAAATGCGGAGGACTTTACCGGCGCCCAATGGCGTCTCCGACCTTGACCGTCCCGCCCTCGACGACCTCGCAGAAGATGCCCAGGGCGGGCATGATGCAATCGCCGGTGAGGTGGTAGACGGCGCAGCGGGCATGGCACTCCTTGCCGATCTGGGTGACGCGGAGGCGGACCCGGCCGCCGACGAGAAGCTCGTCGCCGACGATGACCGACCCGAGGTCGAGGCCCTCGGTCGTCAGGTTTTCGGCGAAGGCGCCCGGCCCGAGATCGATCGATGGGCTGTCGCCCAGCTTCCGTTTTTGGACCTCGATGCTTTCCTTCATGAGGAGGGAGACCTGGCGATGGCCGAAGCCCCGGTGGGCATCCCCTTCGAGCCCCTCTCCGGCGACAAGCTCGACCGAGGAGACGGGAGTCTTGATTTGGCCCTTCTTGCGGCTGACGTTGATCGAAGCGATCGTCCCGCCCTTCGCCTCGGTTGCCTCGGTCAAGCCCGTCTCCGGAAAACGCCGCTCTTGCCGCCGCTCTTGAAGTCGAGGCGGAGGCGGACGACCTCGGCGCTTCGGTCCACGGCCTTGACCATGTCGTAGACGGTGAGCGCCGCGACGGCCGCGCCGGTCAGGGCTTCCATCTCGGCGCCCGTCTTGGCCTCGGCGGCGACGCGGCATACGACCCGAAGACCGGTCTTCGCCGCTTCGAGATCGACGGCTACGGTCTCGAGGGAAATGGGGTGGGCGAGGGGGATGAGTTCCGGCGTCTTCTTGGCCGCCTGGATTCCCGCCAGTCTGGCCGTGTTCAGGACGTCGCCCTTGGCGACGGTCTCGGTTTCGATGAGCCGGAGCGTTTCCGGCTTGAGCCTGACGAAGGCCGAGGCCGCCGCCTCGCGCCTGGTCACGGCTTTCGGGCCGACGTCCACCATCCGGGCCCGGCCTCGGCCGTCGACATGGCTCAGCTTGCCCATGGGCCTTGTCCTTCAAGGAAAAGGATTTCGACCTCGGTCCCCTTTTCGAGCCGGGCGACATCCGCCGGGACGACGATGAGGACGCGGCCGCGGACCATGGATTTCAGGACGCCGCTTCTCTGGTCGGGGAAAGGATTCGCCCGGAGGACGGGCCCCTCGCCCTCGAGGAGACCTCTGAGGAAATGCATCCTCCCCGGCTTGAGGACGGCGTCCGATGAGAGGACGGCCCGTCCGGCGGGCGGCCCGATTTTTTTTCGGCCGAGCATCCGCTCGACGGCCGGCTGAACGAAGAGAAAGAACGTCACCATGGCGCTCGTCGGGTTTCCGGGCAGGCCGAAGACGAGTTGTCTTCCGCGAAGGCCGAAAAAGACCGGTTTTCCCGGCTTGATATGGACACCCCAGAAGACGGGCCGGACGCCGAGCGTCCGAAGCTCGCCCTTGACGAGGTCGTAGTCTCCGACCGAGACGCCTCCGCTCAGGACGAGGATGTCCGTGCTTTCGGCCCGGCGGATTTTTGTCCGGAGCGAGGATCCTTTGTCCCCGGCGATGCCGAGATAATACGCCTCCGCCCCCGCGTTCAAGGCCAAGGCCGACAGGGCCCAGCCGTTCGAATTCCGGATCTGGCCGCGGGCGGGATTCTCCCCGGGCTCGACGATCTCGTCGCCGGTCGAGATGACGGCCAGTTTCGGACGCCGGACGACCGGGACGCGGGGCCGCCCCAAGGCGGCGAGCATCCCGATATCGGCCGGCCCGAGGACCGAGCCCCGCTCGAGGACAAGCTCGCCCTTCCGGACGTCCTCTCCGGCCAGGCCGATGTTATCGCCGGCCCGGACTCCCCGTCCGATTTTTACCTTGCCGCCTTCTCCGGGCTTTTCCGTGTCTTCGACCATGACCACGGCGTCGGCGCCTCTCGGTAAGGGCGCGCCGGTCATGATCCTGACGGCCTGCCCGGGACCGACGGCCCGGCGGGAAGTCCGGCCCGCGGGAAGGTCCTCGGTGACGGTCAGCTCGACGCTCCCGGCGGCGGTTGCCCTAGTGTCCTCCGCCCGGACGGCGTATCCGTCCATGGTCGCCTTGGCGAAAGGGGGGATGTCCTCGCGGGCCTTGACGTCCCGGGCCAGGGTCCTTCCCGGGGCTTCGGCGAGCGGGATGAGTTCGACGGGCAGCGGCTTCGCGGCCGCGAGGACGAGACGGCGGGCCTCCGGATATTCAATCATGGCCGACTTCGACGGATTCGGGCTTAAATTCTAGCAGAACGGCCTTGGATAGCGAAAGCCCCTTGGCCGAGACTTCTTCCATGGGAACCGTTGCCCGAAAGGTCAGGTCTCCGCTCACCCGGAGAAGAGCCGAGGCCGGGCCGATGAGGTCCATCCGGGTGATCCTCCCTCCGAAGACGTTGGTCCCGGCCTCGGCCGGAGGCCCGTTGGCCGGCCGGACGGCGACCCGGGCCGGATCGACGACGCAGGTCACATGTCCCCGCCGCTCTCCCGGGAAGACGATCCGGATGCCGGGCTTGGGCTCGATCCAGCTCAACCGGCCGTCGGTCGCGGCCGTCCCGCTGAAACAGTTGACATGGCTGTATTCGACTTTCCTCCCCTCGGAGAGGTAGAAGATGTCATCGCCCAGGCGGTTGGCCTGGGAAAAGTCGTGGGTCGAAAAGACGACCGTCGTCCCCGCTTGGCGCCCAAGTTCCCCGAGGACGGCCTCGATCCGGAGCCCGAGGGCGGCGTCCAGGGCCGCCGTCGGCTCGTCGAGGAGCAGAACCCTGGGCTTGAGGACGATCGCCCGGGCCAGGGCCGTCCGCTGGACCTGCCCCGCGCTCAAAGCCCTGACGTCGGCTCTTTCGCGGCCTTGAAGTTCCACGAGGTCCAGGGCGGCGCCGACGCGCCTCGGCCAGTCGGTCTCCGGGACCTTGCGGAGCTTGAGTCCGAAGGCGAGGTTCTCGCCGACCGTCCCTTTGAAAAGATAGGGATGATGAGTCACCAGCACCGCCTCCCGCCTGGCGGCGACGAGGTCGGATTCGCTCGCCCAAGGATTCCCGCCCCGATAGACGAGCCGTCCCCGGCCGGGCCGGGCGAGGAAGGCGAGGATCATGAGGAGAGTCGACTTGCCCGCGCCGTTGGGGCCGACGAGGGCGAGAGTCGCGCCGGCCTCGAGGCGAAGGAGGTCGATTTCGAGGGCGAACGAGGTCTTCGGAAACGGATGAGCGAATCGCACCTCCTCGAGCCGGTAGAGATCGCCGCCCATGTCAATCCCCCCGCTTGCCCGGAAGACCTGTCTGGACGAGAAGATTGGTCCCCAGGGTGATGGCCAACAGGATCGCGCCCAGGACGGCCGCGCCTCGGAAATCCCCCTTGGCCGCCTCGAGGGCGATCGAGGTCGTGATGTTCCGGGTGGCGTGACGGATGTTCCCGCCGAGCATCATGGCGATGCCGATCTCGGAAATCGCCCGGGCGAACCCGGCCAGGACCGCGGTCAGGAGGGCGAAGCGGGCCTCCCTAAGGACGACCCAGCCGGCCTGTCTCCGCGTCGCGCCCAAGGTCAGGGCCGTCGTCCGGGCCCGGCGGTCGACCTGGCGGAGGGCCGTGTAGGAGAAGCCGAGGATGAGGGGGAGGACGAGAAAAACCTGGCCGATGGTCATGGCCGTCTGGGTGTAGAGGAGGCCCAGACGCCCGAGAGGGCCTCCCCGGCCGAGGAGGGAATAGAAGAGCAGGCCGATGACGACCGTCGGGGCGGCCATCCAGGTTTGATTGACGAGAAGGACGAGGCGTTTGCCGCGGAAATCCCGGCCGGCGAGGAAGAGCGCCGCCGGGACGGCGAGGAGGCTGGCGATGAGGGCCGCCAGGCCGCTCGTCTTGAACGAGATCCAGATCGCCAGACCGAGCTCGCGGAAGATCATTTATGGAGGTCGATCCCCGGTCGGGCGGCCATCGGCTCGAACAGAAGGCGGCCGCTCTTCGACCTGAATTCCCCGACGAGCTTTTGCCCGCGCGGCGAGGTCAGGAAGGCGATGAAGGCCATGGCCTCCTCGTATCTCGCCGTCGGGACACGGGCCGGATTGAGGGCGATGACGGCGTAGATATTTTCGAGTTCGGGACCGCTCTCACAGACGGATTTCATGCCGGAAAGCCCGGAAAGGCCGAAAAAGGTCGCCGAATCGGCCAGGGTGTATGCTCTCCGCTCGGCGACGACGCGAAGGGTTTCGGCCATTCCCTGTCCGGTTTCGAGATAGTTCTTCTCCGGTTTCCCCCCGGCCCGGGCCCAAATCTCGAGTTCGCGGACATGGGTCCCCGAATTATCGCCCCGGCTGACGAAGGGGAATCCTCCGGCCTTGATCCGGGAGAAGGCCTTGGCCGCGGTCGGGGAGCCGGCCGCCCCGGCCGGATCGGCGGCGGGCCCGGCAATCAGGAAAGAGTTGCGGGCGAAAACTCGGCGATTGACGCCGTAGCCTTCATGGAGGAATTCGTCCTCGAGCGGCTTGGCGTGGGCGATGACGACGTCGGCGTTGCCGTCCCGGGCCTGCTTTAGAGCCGCGCCCGTCCCGACCGCGGTCCATTTCAGGGTGATCCCCAAAAGCCTTTGGAACTCGTCGGCCAGGACGTCGAGAAGGCCGGTGGCGTCGAGGCTGGTCGTCGTCGCCAGCATCAGCCTCCGGCCGAGGCCCGCTCGGTGCGTCATCACGGCTTCTTGATATCCTTTCGAGCTGAAAGACGGCGCGCCCAATGACGTCTCGCCGGCCGCCGGCGAGGCGGAGGCGAAAAGGTAGAAGACGAGGGCCGGTCCGAGGGGAAGGGGTTTGGCGTGAGCAACGGGCAAGCGGTCTCCTTTTCGATCACGGAAGGACGAGCCGTTTCCCGCTCGTCCCTATCGGTCCGGGGGCGTGGCCGGGGCCAGCTTTAGCGCCCGGGACTCGGAGCGCTCCTTTGATACCATAACGCGCCGGCGGAGTAAAGCCCGTCGAGACCTTGTATCCGGCGCGGCCGATGAGTAGGATGAAGAGAAAGGAGTCATCTCATGAGAACATCCCGCCGCCCCGAAGGAATGCGCCGGCCCGTCTGCGTTTTGACCGCGGCCGCGATCGCCTTTCCCCTGGCCCTCGTCCTGGCCGCCTCTCGGGCTTCGGCCGCCCTCTTGTTCGACAAGGCCGAATACGCCGTCCGCCGCCAGAAGCTCATGGAGAAGATCGGCGACGGGGCGGCCTTCATCTGGGGCGCCCGGCCCGTCTCCGATTACTACAACTACGTCCAGGCCAATGACTTCATGTACCTCAGCGGCGTCGAGATCCCGAATGCCGCCCTCCTCCTGGACGGCGCGTCCAAGTCGGCCCAGCTCTTTTTCACGAGCACCAAGGCGGCCGCCCGGGCCGACGGCATCGATGCCGAACTCGTCCGAAACCCTTCGGCCTACTCCGGGATTGAGCGCGTCTTTCCCTCCGACCGGATCGCCGGCCAGCTGGCCGCGGTCATATCCCGGACCGGGGTCTTGTACACGCCGTTCCAGCCGGAGGAGCTCTCCCGCGAGGCCAGCCGGGAGAAGTTCAACACCCTCCAGCGGATCATGACCCTCAATCCCTGGGACGGCCGACTGACCCGCGAGCTGCAGTTCGTCAAGCTCCTCAGGGAGCGCTTCCCCCAACTGGAAATCCGGGACCTGTCGCCGCTCATCTGGGAATTGAGGACGATCAAGTCGCCGGCCGAGATCGAGGTCCTGCGTCGGGCCGGGCGGATCGGCGTCCTGGCCCATAGGGAGATGATCCGGGCGACCCGCCCCGGCATGATGGAGTACGAGCTGGCGGCCCTCTTCGCCTATGCCTGCAAGTCGCGGGGCGCCCAGGAGCTGGCCTATGGGGTCATCATCTCCTCGGGCGAGAACCATCCCTACGTCCATTACGCCAAGCATGACCGCAAGCTTCTCGACGGCGACATCCTGGTCGTCGACGCCGGCCCCGACCTGGATTACTATGACATCGACATCACCACGACCTTCCCGGCCAACGGCAGGTTCACCCCCCGCCAGAGGGAAGTCTACGAGGCCTCTTTGGCCGTCCACGAGGCCAACCTGAAGGTATACCGGCCGGGCCTGACCATCGAGCGATGCCGGGCCGAGGTCGATGAAATCCTGAAAAAACAGGGGTTCGACCTGAGCCAAGACTATTTCAAGCGGATGCGGGGCGGATTCGGCCATTATGTCGGCATGGCCACCCACGACGTCCTCGGAGGGCCGCGCGAACTGCGGCCGGGGATGGTCTTCGCCAACGAACCCTATATTTTTTACCCCGCGGAAAACCTCGGGGTCCGGGTCGAGGACACGATCCTGATCACGGAGACGGGATGCGAGAACCTGACGGCCGGCATCCCTCGGACGGTGGCCGAGATCGAGGCGTTCATGAAGGCCGGCGCGGCCGGACGGGCGTCGCCTCCAGCAGGGACAGACGGCCCCGGTGGGCGTGATCGATCGCCTCGCCGAGAAGACGGGCGGCCTCCT